>JAAAOH010000095.1 GCA_009908925.1 Spirochaetota bacterium
ACTCACTGTCGTTGCCGGGATAAGCGAATGGGCAAGAAGGATCCGTGAACTCAGGGTCCAGTTTGGCTGGAAAATCATTAGCGGAGTGACTGCTCAGGAGATGGTGGCTGAAAGCGAACTAGGTCATGACGATCTACTAGACATCGGCTCGATGGGACCGAATGACTACGTCTTGCTGGACGCGCGACAAGACAAAGAAGCGGCCTACCGATGGAACCTTGCCAACGATATCCGGAAACGACGGAATCTTTCGATGAGAGAAAGGATCATTGAGTATCTGCGTACGAATGTCGGCAGAGAGGTCACTGGAGAAGAGCTGAGATACGTGGCAAAAGGAAGCGAATGGGCAAGACGGGTTCGAGAACTTAGAACTGAAGATGGGTTCCCCATTTCTACGAAACAGAGCGGTAATCCGCATTTGGACATCGGGGTGTACGTGCTTGAGGAGGACCGGCAGACACCTAAACACGACAGGAGCATTCGTGAACCGTTGAGAAGGCAGGTGCTTCGGCGCGACGAGTACATCTGCCGGAAGTGTGGATGGAGCCACATGGATTGGAACAAGTCGGATCCTCGATTTCTGGAGGTACACCACAAGACGCACCATGCCCGAGGAGGAGAAACGCGACCCGATAATCTGATTACGTACTGCAACGTGTGTCATGACGAGATCCATCGGCTGGAAAGATAAGCTTGACGGATGTATAGTAAGGTTACGGAGGTAACGGGTGCGAGAGACCAATCGCGAGTTACGCTATATCGACCTTTTTGCCGGTGCTGGAGGCATGTCCGTCGGTTTCGAGTATTTGAGCGATCGTGGGTTTCGAGGCCTCTGGGCAAACGATTTCAATGATTTCGCTGCGCAGACGTACCGTGCGAACTTCGACACCCGCTGCTATTCCGGCGATATCGTAGATATTCTGCGCGACCCCAAGACAACGATCCCATCTGCTGACGTAGTGATTGGAGGTCCCCCATGCCAAGGTTTCAGCCTGCTAAACAAGCTGAGGGCAGACGATCCGCGAAAGAAGCTCTGGATCCCGTTTATGGAGGTTATCGATCGCGCCGGGGCGCGCGCCTTCGTGATGGAGAACGTTCCACAGCTTCTCGGCTCGCTCGAGCACAAGGAGATTCTGACATGGGCAGAAGCGCGCGGTTTTAGGGTTTGGTCGGGGGTCCTGCTGGCCGCGGACTACGGCGTCCCTCAGATGAGAAAGAGAGCCATCCTGGTGGGCTCAAAGGATAGCGAGCCCTCAAAGTTTTTTCCACCGCAACGAACTCATTACGATCCACGAAAGCCTCCGGAGCAACTTACCCTTTGTGGCGGCTCATATTCCTCGGCCGCAAAGCCTTGGCGAACTGTCCGTGATGTAATTGGCGACCTCCCTATGCCGGTAGGAACCGAGCTTCGCAAGGAGTCTCCACCGTTGGATTTGCATTTCGGCCGCAATCCGACAGACAAGAGCATCGCGCGATACAGAGCTATTCCCGAACAGGGCATGAATAGGTTCGACTTGCAGAAGAATGCGCCGGAGCTAACCCCCGAATGCTGGATCAGAAAGAAGAGCGGTGGCACCGACCTGTTCGGCAGATTGTGGTGGGATCGTCCCGCTTTTACGATTCGCACGGAGTTCTTCAAGCCGGAGAAGGGAAGATACCTGCACCCTGAACAGCATCGACCTATAACACACCGGGAGGCAGCGAGGTTTCAGACTTTCCCCGATGAGTTTGTGTTTACCGGGTCCAAGATAGAAATCGCCCGGCAGATAGGGAATGCAGTGCCCCCTCTCTTTGGCGCAGCCATCGCACGGGCGGTGCATTCTATGTGGTTTTCTGAGACACTGAATGGAGATGGATATCTTCCCGGAAGAGAAGCGTCGCGAGATTATGTCGCGAGTAAAGAACAAGAATACGCGGCAGGAACTCCTTGTTAGATCTCTTCTACATCGTCTCGGCTACCGTTTCAGGCTGCACCACAATGATCTTCCGGGTACACCGGACATAGTTCTGCCGAAGCATGCGATCGCCATCTTTGTGCATGGCTGCTTTTGGCATGGCCACTCATGCAATAGGGGTAGGCTTCCCGAGTCGAACCGTGGCTTCTGGCAGGAGAAGATTCAGCGGAACATTGAGCGTGACGACCTTGCCCAGGCTCGGCTTCGAGCAATTGGCTGGGAGACGATTACGGTCTGGTCTTGTGAAACCGGAAGCTCAAAGCGGCTTACAGAGCTTGCTCACAGGCTGGTCCGCGAAGTTTCGGATAAGTCGAGTCATGGGCGCTGATGTCGCAAGCTCGCGGGATCGACGTCACCGACGATCACCACGGGGCATGATGGAACGAGTCCCGATCGTGACCCGCGGGGAAATACTGCGCGAGGAGTTTCTTGTCCCGACGGGAATATCTGGGTACCAACTCGCCAAGGTCACCCACATGCCGGCCACGCGCGTGGCCGGCGACTAACCGCATCAAAGCCGAAAGTACCACAAGAAGCACGGAGACAAGTGATGAGCAAATATGACTGTTTTGTGCAAGCCGGTCGTCCCCAGAATTGCAAAGAAAATTCCCCAGGCCCTGGGTGGGGAATTCTGCTAATGCCGCATAAGTGAGTGCTTCACCCTGTGGCTCTCGCCGTCGAAGATCAGCAGGTGGCTGTGGTGGACGAGCCGGTCGATGATGGCGGTAGTCATCGTCTCATCGACGAAGATCGTCGCCCACTTGCTGAACTCCAGATTCGTGGTGAGGATGAGGCTTCGCTTCTCGTAGCAGGCGGAGACCACCTGAAAGAGCAGCTGCGCGCCGTCGCGGTCGACCGGCACATACCCCCATTCGTCACAGATGAGAAGATCAAGCTTCTCTATGCGCTTGAGAAATGCATCGAGTTCACCTCCTTCGTTGAGTCGGATGAGTGTATTCACAAGGGCGGCGGTGCGGTAGAAGGCCACACGGCGGCCTGCCTTGCAGGCTTCGATCCCGAGCGCGGTGGCCAGGTGCGTCTTACCGGTACCGACGTTTCCGTAGAGGATGAGGTTCTCGCGGTCAGCGATGAACTGAAGCGAGGCGAGCGCCTCGGGAGTGAGCGCAGCCGGGAGGGTCACCTCGTCGAAACGAAAGTCCTCGAGTGATTTCAGCGCGTAGAACCCGGCGGTCTTTATGGCGCGGTCAACGCGCACGCGGTCGCGGTGAGCGACTTCCATCTCGAGGAGCCTGAGCACGTACTGCTCGGGGTCGCTCTCATCGACAAGGGCGAGGTTGTCGGTGAGCTTTCGAAGCCGCAGGCGCTTGCAGCACTGCGCGATTCGTTCCCGCGTAGTTGTCCCGCTCATGAGCGACCTCCGGCAAGCATTGCGTCGTAACGGGCCGGCTCGAAGCGTACCGCCGGCGCATCGATACTGGCAGTGGGCTCCACGTGCGGCATGATGCCGCTGTAGCGGATGAGTCGGTCATGGAGTGCCACGAGGCTGTCGCCGTCGGCGGCTCCGTGGGAGAGGGCGGCGGAGACGGCAGCACAGGCGGCGTCGAAGGAGGAGCGCTCTGTGAGCTCGGCAAGGAGCTTCAACGCTCCGCCCACCGAGGCAGGCTTCTGCTGAGAGAGCCACTGTTGCAGCGGCTCGGGCATCATCTCCCACGCGCCGCTGTATTTGAGCGCTCGCGGCCGCCGTGAGAGCTGGGTGAGGTATGGCAGCCACTGTACCCGTTGTTGCTTCTGAGGGCCGTAGATGCGGCTGTGAGAGACGATTTCACGGAGGCTTTCGTCGAGTATTGTGACCCGATGTGCGTCGATACGCACGCGCACAAGCTCCCGCGCCCAGCGCGGGGAGCTCGAGTAACGGTGCAGCCCGCGCTCGAGGCTCACCATTCCATAGGCGTCGGCACGGACCGTTTCATGGCGAGCGGAGTCGAAGGGAATCTGCGGCAGCGGTAAGAGCGCCGCTTGGTCGGCGGTGAAAAGCTCGGCAATGGTCTTCTCGCTGCGGTAATGGGTGCGTTGGTGGTCGGCGTCGCAGCGGGTGAGGAGCTCACGGTTGTAATCCTCCACCGTCGTCATCTCGGGCACGGGCACAAGGAGATTGCGCCTGAGATAGCCGACTTTGTTCTCGACGCTTCCCTTCTCGTGGCCGGCGGCCGGGTTGCAGAACGCCGGCTCAAAGCCGAGGTGCTCGACAAAGCGTTGGAAGCGCTCTGTGAGCTGCCTCCCTCCGCCACGGAGGATCTTCGTGACCATCGTTGAGGCATTATCGAACCAGATGCGCTGGGGCACGCCGCCTGTGTGGCTGAAGATAGCCAGGAGCCCCGCGAGCAGGCACTCGAGGTTCTGCCCCTTGAACAGCTGCATGTACCCGGCGTTACTCGCCGGATATGTAACCACGAGGTACGCACCGCGGTAGCGGGTGCCGTTCTCGATGAAATCGGCCTCGCCGAAGTCCGCCTGTGCTTCTCCGGCGCGGTGCACCAGCGGGAGCGCGGCGCTGTTCTCGCGGTAGATCTCACCTCGCCTGCGACCGACGTAGGCGGCCACAGTTCGGTAGGAGGCCTCAAAGCCCTCGGCAGCGTACTCCGCGCGAAGGCGCTGCCAGATGCGCGTGGCGGTGTGGCGCTGTTTGCGCCTCCGACGTTTGTCCTCCTCGAGCCACTCGTCGATGATAGACTTGAACGGCTCGAGCTTCGAGGAAACCGGGGCCCTGCGTCGCACAGGCTCGTTCCAGTCGTCCTGGTTGATGAACTTCCTCACGGTCTTTCGGTCTACCTTCTGCTCTCGGGCGATCTCGGAGATGCTCTTGCCTTTGCGGAAGTACGCGTCCCTGATAGTCTCGATGGTGGCCATTGTATGCATCCTTGGTGTCGCTGCCCCTTTCGTTTGGTGTGGTACCCACGAAAGTAGGCGGCCCACCCGGGGGCCTGCAATGGCCGTTGCACTTCTGGGGAATTCACCCTTGCAGAAGTGGGGAATTCTCCGTTGCAACTCTGGGGGCTCTAAGCCTGCACTAAATAAATATGACCTCACTCCGGAAGAACAGGAAATCGAAGAGCATGCAGACCAGTTCGTTTCGGTCACCGGCGAGGAGCGGGCGGAAGTCGAGTCGATCATAGAGCATGCTCGAAAGAATCGCCCGGGTAACCTCCGGATGTCTGAATTCGATCTCGCATTGATCAAGAAGCGGGCACAGGCAGAAGGGCTCCCCTACCAAACCCTGATCAACCGGATCGTGCACAAGTACGTAACGGATCAAATGGTTGATAGAGAAGAAGTTCTCAAAGTCATCGCTGAAGCCCGCGACATGAAGGCTATATAGCACGGCACCCCGCCCGGCCGAACCGGCGAACCGCGCCCGCGCGGGTGCCCGTGGCGTGTGCCGCTCGCGACCTTCGAGCTTGCTCGGGTCCGCACAATAGTTGGCTCTCACTTGGCCTGCAGCGAAGCTGACCCTGCCCGAATACCACGCATAGAGTTTATAATGGCCTTATGCGGAACTACGCATCCCTGCAGGCGCTGATCCAGGAACTCGAAAACGACGCCGGAGAGATAGAGCGCCTTCGTTCCAGGAACGAGACCGCCTGGGAGCGGATACGACAAGGTGCGAACGATCCGGTGGATTGGGGCGCGCTGGGATTCACGATTCAGACACTCTACGGCGTGCTCGAGAATTATTTCCTGCGTATCTCGAAGTACTTCGAGAACAACCTGCCCGGCGACCGGTGGCACATGGGACTTGTCGAGAAGATGCGCCTCGATATCCCCAACGTACGGCCGGCCTTCCTCGAAACCGACGAGCAACTCGGCGAAGTCAGGCAGATACTCAGGTTTCGGCATCGGCTGCGCCATCTCTACGGCGAAGACCTCGACCCTGCAAAGACACGGGAGATACAGAAAGTTGTCGAGTCCTTCTTCCAGACCTTCCCGGCGCTTCACCAGCGGTTCATCGCCAGGCTCCGGAGTATCGCGGATGCCCTTTGACCCCGAGCGATACGCGGCAGGACTCCGCCGCGAGAATGAGCGCGAGGCGGCGGCCATCCACGAGGCGGCCCGGCGCGCCCGGACGGAGGCTCGCAGACTGGCCGCCGAGATCGGCGCCGCCGACGCCGGGGTCCGCGTCGTCTACCTCTTCGGTTCGCTCGCCTCGGGTGAGCCGCGGCACCTCGACTTCGACATCGACCTGGCGCTCGACGGCGGTGACGTGTACG
>JAAAOH010000151.1 GCA_009908925.1 Spirochaetota bacterium
GGGTACGCCCCGTGATTGGTCTGCGGATCTGCCGTTCGCCGCGACCATGGAAGAGGTGGAGCTGGCAGAGGGCGAGTACTTCCTCGCAAGCGATAACCGTATCGCGGGGCTGGACTCCCGTCATCGCGGACCGGTGGATGGCGAAGAACTGCGCTCCCGTGTGCTGCTGAGATACTGGCCGCTCTCGCGCTTCGGCGTTCCCCGACCGTGAATCTTTCGGGCGTGAATCTTTCCCGCTACACTCCCACGGAGCCCATCGCTCTGTACGTCCATGTCCCCTTCTGTGCGACGAAGTGTGACTACTGCAGTTTCTATTCCACATGTCCACCGGCCGAAGAGTTTACGAGATCTGTCGTCGATGCCACGGTCGATCAGGCACATGAGCTGCTCGCGCGGCTCGGGCGCCCCCATGTCCGCACGATCTACATCGGCGGTGGGACGCCCTCGGTCCTGGCACCCCGAATCTTTTCCCGGCTGGCTACGGGAGTCCTCGATGCTACCGGGCAGCAGCGTGTCGAGGAATGGACCGTGGAGGCGAATCCGGAGTCGATCAGCGCCTCATGGGTATCCGTGCTGGCCGATCTTCCCGTCACGCGAGTGAGTGTGGGTGTACAGAGTTTTTCCGCGAGCGCGCGTGAGGCGATCGGGCGATCCGGCAGCGAGGGGGCGATCCTGCGCGCAGTGGAAGCGCTCAGGCGGGGCGGGTTCGTAAGCATTGGAATCGATCTCATAGCGGGCGTTCCCGGGCAGAGTCCGGAGGACATTGTCTTCGACGTTGAGCGTGCTGTGGCGCTGGAGGCCGACCATGTGAGCCTCTACACGCTCAGCCTGGACCCCGGCACGCCGATTGCGGGCCGAGTCGCGCGTGGTGAGGTCAAGCTTCCCCCGGACGAGGCGGTCGTGGAAGGGGTGGATGCGGGGTGCCGGCGCCTTGCCGCCGCGGGCATATATCGCTATGAAGTGTCGAACTATGCGCGACCGGGGCGGGAATGCCACCACAACGATGCCTACTGGCTGCTCGAGCCCTCCGTCGGGGTGGGACCGTCGGCGGTGTCGACACTCCCGGGCGGGGACGGGACGGCACTGCGCCTGACCACCGACGCGGAGCCCGAGCTGGTGACGCCCCGGAGCTTCCTGCTCGAGCATTTCATGATGGGGTTGCGGCGCGCCCGGGGGCTCCCGTCGGACCGGGTCGTTGAACGATTCGGTGCCGGGCCCGAGGACTTCGTCCCGCGCACGGTCGCGCGCTGGGAGGGGGCGGGGCTGCTTCGGTGCAGCGCGGAAGGGCTGGTCATGAGCGATGAGGGCATGTGGCATCTCGACGGCCTGCTCTCTGAGGTCGCCGCGGAGCTTTCTCCAACTTGACTCCCTCCGGTGCTGGTGATACCGTTAGTCTCACACTCTCCAACAATTAGCAGATTAGTTTATAGAGGAGCACGAATGTCCGGTCATAGTAAATGGGCGACCATACGCCATAAGAAGGGTGCGCAGGACGCCAAGCGGGGCAAGGTCTTCACAAAGCTTATTAAGGAGATCACGGTGGCCGCGCGCATGGGCGGTGGAGACATGGAAACCAATCCGCGCCTGCGTCAGGCAGTTGTCAAGGCCAAGTCCGAGAACATGCCCAAGGAGAACATAGACCGTGCGATCAAGAAAGGCACGGGAGAGCTCGAAGGCGTTGATTACGTAGAGATGGCCTACGAAGGCTATGGCCCAGGGGGCGTCGCCATTATGGTGGAAGCGCTGACCGACAACAAGAACCGCACCGCCGCGGATGTGCGGAGCATTTTCTCGAAGCACGGTGGAAACCTCGGCGAGAACGGCTGTGTGTCCTATCTCTTCACACGCAAGGGCGTCATCGCCTATCCGACCGAGAAATACGGCGAGGACGAGATCCTCGAACACGCCCTCGAGGCCGGCGCGGAGGATGTCTCGACCGAAGGGGACCAGATCGAAGTGACCTGTGCTCCCGACGATTTCGAGAACCTCCTGCAGGCGATGCAGGACGCCGGATTCGAGGAGAGCTCGGCGTCGATTTCGAAGATCCCCGAGGCAACGATCTCGCTCGACCCGGAGGGGACCCGCAAGGCGTTGAAGCTCATAGAGCTTATCGACGACCACGACGATATCCAGGAGGTCTCGACGAACCTGGACATCCCCGACGATCTGGATCTTTCCGAAGAATGAGCCTGATACTGGGTATCGACCCAGGTCTTGCCCACACGGGGTGGGGCGTGATAGATCCCCGCGACAACCGCTATCACCTCGTGGGCCACGGGGTCATCAGTACCGCAGCGGGCATGGCGCCCGGGGCCCGGCTCGACCGGCTCTACACTGAGGTAACGGCTGTTCTCGAGAAATATCACCCCGCCGAGGCGGGAGTTGAAAATCTCTACTTCGCGAAGAACGCCACCAGTGCCATCCCCGTCGCGCAGGCGCGGGGTGTTGTCCTGCTTGCCCTCGAGCGGGCGGGGGTGCGAGCTGCCGAGTACACACCGCAGGCAATAAAGCAGGCCATCGTCGGACAGGGCCGCGCCGAGAAGTCGCAGGTGCAGGCGCTCTTGCGGGTTCTTCTCGGCATTCGCGAGGTGCCCGCACCGGATCACGCGGCCGACGCCCTCGCGGCCGCGGTGTGTCATATCCACAATCTCGGCTTTGCCGAGCGGGCATTCCCGACCACAGCCCCCCGCGGCGGCGAGCGCGGCCCGGAGACAGCAGGATAGCAGCATGTTCAACAGTCTTACCGGAGCGGTTTCGGCGACCGGTCCCGACTACGTTCGGATACAGACAGGCGGCATCGAGTGGCATCTCGAGGCGTCGGGGCGGACGGTGCAGCGGCTTGCCGGCTCACGCGGTGAGGTTCGCGTGCCGGTCTATCTGTATCACCGCGAGGACGTGATGCGCATGTACGGCTTTGCCGACGAGCACGAGCGTCGCGTCTTCGAAGAGCTTCTTACCGTCTCCGGCATCGGACCGCGGCAGGCGTTGAAGATACTCACCGGCGTCACTGCGCGGGAGTTGCAGCAGCTCGTCGAGCATGAAGACGTGAAGGGCCTCTCGTCTCTCCCGGGGGTGGGCAAGAAGACGGCGGAAAAGATGGTCTTCACCCTCAAGGGAACACTTATCACATCGGCAGACGGAACGACCGAGCCTGTTTCCGACATCGTGCAGGCCCTCGCAGCAATGGGATTCGAGGAGCGGCGGGCCACCGAGGCGGTACGGGGCATTCTCTCCGGCGACGATCTGCCCGAAGATGCCGGTGCACGGGAGTCCGAGGTTCTCAGGCGGGCCATCGTGGAGCTCAGCTGATGGGGTCGCTTCTCAGCCGGGCGCAGGGCATGGTACCCTCACAGATGTATGGGTGATCCCGGTATCCTTCGGGGCGAGTACTCCGAAGACGACAGTGTCGAGCCTCGCCTTCGTCCCGTCAGCCTCTCCGACTTTCAGGGGCAGGACGCCGTCAAGGAGAACCTCGCGGTTTTCATCCGAGCGGCGCGCGAACGCGACGACAGCCTCGACCACGTTTTTCTCAGCGGCCCGCCCGGACTCGGCAAGACCACCCTCGCAGGAATCATGGCGCACGAGATGGGCGTGGATTTCAAGGTGACATCCGCGCCGGCCCTCGATAAGCCCAAGGATCTTGCCGGTATCCTCACGACTCTTGCCGAGGGGGCGGTGTTCTTCATCGACGAAGTGCATCGGCTGAAGCCCGTCATGGAGGAGATGCTCTACATCGCCATGGAGGACTTCGAGCTCGACTGGATTGTCGGGCAGGGCCCCGCCGCCCGCACTATTCGCATTCCCATCCCGCCCTTCACACTGGTGGGCGCGACCACGAAGCCCGGAAATGTCGCGGGCCCACTGCATAGCCGCTTCGGCATCACCGTCCGACTGGATTTCTACACACTCGCGGATATCGTAAAGATCGTCCGGCGCTCGGCCGGAATTCTCGGCATTCAGGTGAGCGAGGACGCGCTCGAGCTCATTGCCCAGTCGGCCCGTGGTACACCGAGAGTTGCAAACCGGCTGCTTCGCCGGGTTCGGGATTTCGCCCAGGTGCTCGGAGACGGGCGCGTGGAGGCGGAGATAGTTGAAGAGAGCTTAAGGCGCCTCCAGATCGACTCGTACGGCCTCGAGACGCACGATCGGCGTATCCTCGCCACCATCATAGAGCATTACGAGGGCGGCCCGGTCGGCGCCGAAACGCTCGCAATTTCCATCGGAGAGGGGATTGATACCCTCGAAGACTTCTACGAGCCCTATCTGATCCAGCGGGGCTTTCTCAAGCGAACACCGCGGGGGCGCGTCGTTACGCCGCTTGCCTTCGAGCATCTCGGATACTCACCGGACGGAAGAAAGCGTGAAGACCAGGGATTTCTCTTTTGAGCTCCCCGAAGAGCTCATAGCACAAAAGCCGGCGGACCGGCGCGAAGACGCGCGTCTGCTCGTGCTCGACAGCGAGAGTGGCACCCGCCGGCACAGTCGTGTCTCGGAGCTTTCCGCGCATCTCGAGGCAGGCAGCCTGCTTGTCCTCAACGATACTCGTGTGCGAAAGGCCCGCTTTGAGGCCGAGCGAGTGGACACCGAGGGCTCGGCGGAGTTCCTGCTGGTCGAGCAGATCGACCGGCGCCGCTGGTGGGCCATAACGAACCGCGGAAAGCGGGCGCGGGTGGGCCTCTCCTACCGTTTCCCGGATGGACGGGTGGCGCGAATCATCGAGCGTGATGCAGAGCGCAGGCTGCTGGAGTTCGACGCCGACCTCGACGAGAGCTACCTCGAGCAGCATGGATCCGTGCCGCTGCCTCCCTACATCCGCCGCAGCGCGGATTCCGATGACGCTGAGCGCTACCAGACGGTGTATGCGCGGACCATCGGGTCGGTGGCTGCGCCGACCGCGGGGCTGCACTTCACCGAATCACTCCTTGCGCGCCTGTCGGAGGCGGGAATAGAGATACGCTTTCTCACGCTGCACGTCGGCCTCGGCACCTTTGCCCCGGTGCGCGCCGAGGATATCGAAGATCACACGATGCACTCGGAACGCTTCGAGATACCGCCGGAAACCGCCGAGGCCGTCAACAGCGCACGGGCGGAGGGAAGGCCGGTCGTCGCGGTCGGTACGACGAGCGTGCGCGCCCTCGAGAGCGCTGCGAGGGAGTCGACCCGGGGGCCGGAGGGCAGCGCAGGGTCGACGGGGCCGACGCGCCCCGCGCCGTCGGTAGAGCCCGGAATGCGTGAGACGGATATTTTCATCTATCCCGGATACAGATTCCGCGTCGTGGACTCGCTCTTCACCAACTTCCACACGCCCGAGTCCACGCTGCTCATGCTCGTTTCTGCATTCGCCGGACGCGAGGTGATTCTGGAAGCTTACCGGGAGGCGGTAGCAGAGCGCTACCGGTTCTTCTCATACGGCGACGCGATGCTCATTCAGTAGGTATTTTCGTCCATGGCCTCGAACTCCGCGCGCACCGCTCGCAGACGCTGGAGATGGCGGCCGATGATGGCCTCGTAGTCGAGCTCGCCCGTTTCGATACGGTGATTCTCATCGGCCCAGTTCTGTATCTCCTCGAGGTGCACGAACTGCAGCTGCCAGGCCTCCTCGCTCCAGCGGAGCGCTTCCTGCCAGTAGGCGAGGGCGACTTCGAACAGCGATTCGGCACGCTCGAGGCTCTCGAGGTTATCGTCACGCCAGGGCGCATTGTAGAAGTAGGCGACCTGCTTGTTGTATTTGCTCGCCCATCGGAGGTGCAACTCAACGAGCTTCAGGTTCACATGCATCATGAAGAGGTTGCGGTAGCGCTCCCACTCTGTTCTGTTCTCGATCTCCGCAAGCGCGTAGAGCGGGTTTGCAAAATCGGCGTCGAGGGCCATCTGTAGCCACTTCACGTTCTCGGCGATGCGCTCGGGGTACTGATAGAACTGCACGTGATAGAGCTCATACAGCTGTTCTTTGTAGATCAGCCGATATGCGCTGAGACTGTCGGCGGCGAGAAAGAGTACGAGTGCGATTACGAGCAGTCGCTTCACACTCAATTTATCGGCGTGATGCCGAGTTGTTTCCAGATTTGCTCCGATATATCTTGTGGAGACGCGGAACCGTCGAGAATGTGCACCTGCAT
>JAAAOH010000251.1 GCA_009908925.1 Spirochaetota bacterium
CCACCGGTGTAGTCGTTTCATTGGTACGTTCGCCCATAATATCGATACGGTCTCGCCTTTGACAAGAACGGCGTGAATGTTGCAAGGACAGGTGCCTCCTGCTACAATCCGCGCATAATGAAAAGTCGGCTCCGGGGCGCGTTCGTTCTGATTCCCGTAGTGTACGCGGGAGTCATTCTTCTCCTGCTGTTTCTTCAGTTTTCAGACGGCCAACGCTTCTACGAGTCAACGGATGGGTTGACCCTCGAGGGCCGCATGACGGCGACTGTGGAGCGGGAAAGCAGCACGATCTCGTTCGTGCGTGTCTCCTACCGCGGTATGGCCTTCGAGTTCGACGACGAATCGTCTCTGCGCCTCACCGACGGCAACAACGAATCGCGAATACTCGCCCCCCGCTCCTATGCCGGCACCGACACGGGTTTTCGCATCCGCTTCGAGGAAAATGCCACCCTCTCTTTCGACCTCTCGAGCTCCGACGGCGAGGAGCTCCGGGTGCGCCCCGAACTCGGCGAGGCGCTGCCGCCGGCGAGCTCCATCAGTTTCCCGGTGACCACCGCCGGAGGCGCCGCATTGCAGCAGACGACCCTCCCGGGCATATATCCGGTTCGCTTCGAGTCGAGAACCTACCACCTCGCTCCGCCTCCGCAGTCCGAGCTCGACACCGAGAGAGGCCTGCTGCGCATTCCGACCGATGCCGACACGCGAACTGTACGCTACCTGCAGGCGGATGCCGAGCAGCAGAATGTGTTTGCCACGTGGTTCTCCGACGACAGGCTGTGGATTCCGGCGGGTGAGTACGAGACCACAGTAGGCGCGTTCATCGACGATGCCTACATCGGGTGGAGCAACACCCGGCTGAACGACGGCAGCGGCACCTGGGACATGCGCTCGGGATCGCCGACATTTTCCGAGCTCATCCTCACCGCAACCCTCGCAGAGGCCTGGCAGCGTGATGAGTATACCCCGGTCTTCACCGATATGCGACGCGCGGCGGATCAGCACCCGGACCAGGTCTCGCTACTATCCGCACCCTTTCTGGGAAACCTCGACGACACCCGCGAGCAGTATCTCGCGGCGGACGAGAGGCGAGCCGCCCGGCTGCTCGAGCTTGCGAGAAACCGGGATCCGGAGCTGTTCCGCAATCCCGACCTCGCAAAGTTCGCCATAGACCGCGGCAGCGAGGAGCTCTACCGGGCCGTACTCGCTGCGGCGGAAGACATCGATTTCCTGGAAACAAACATGGCCCAGGCGATCGGGATGCTTCGCAACTACTACCTCGCCGACTTTCCGAACGAGGAGAGCCGTGACGCGTTCAGCCGCTTCGCCTCCATCATCGAGACTCGGCTGCTGCCCAACCTCTACCGAGCCGAGGAGGAGGGGTTCTTTCTGCGCAGCGGGCCCGGCCGTGTGGAGGTCTTCCAGTCGGTTGTGGCCGGGCGCATTCTGCAGGCGGCGGGCACCGAGCGGCAGGACCGACGCCTCGTTTCGGTTGGCCGCCGGCTCGTGAGCTCGAGCCTCGCACTTGCCGACGACGACGGCTTCCTGCCGGCGGTTCTGTACGTCGGCGCCGAGGGGCTCGAAGGCGTGGAAGGCGCCATCGGACCGGAGCGCGTCTACAGCCTGCTCAGCAGTAACCCCGCCTATCCGGCCCAGATCTCGCTCGCTGAAGAAGTAGGGCCCGGCACCTGGATGTGGGCCGTCGCCGACTTCACCGAGATCGACATCGCAGCCGACCAATACCGCTTTGTGGTCGAATATCCGCGGAACCGGACCCACTACATCATCATGCAGGGGTTCCCCCCATTCTCCGGCATGGTGCTCTTCGGCCAGCAGTGGCGTACGGATCCGTCATTCGAGTCCTACATCAAGGGCAGGCACTACGATCGCGAAACCCGGACCCTGATGATCAAATACACCGACAACTCGGTGCAGGGCGAGATCATCCTCGAGTACTGAGAGAACACTCACATGACCCACCACGGATACACCCGCAAGTTCCTGAAACTCAGCCGACCCGCAAAGTTCTACTTTCTCCGTCACGGCGAGAGCGAGGGCAACCGGAGCAAGACCATACAGGGCCGCGAAGACTTCCCTCTCTCGGAGGACGGCCGCGAGCATGCGCGCGCAGCCGGCACGTGGTTTGCCGAGCGGAGTATCGATCTGCTCTACAGCTCTCCGCTCAAGCGCGCCCGGGAGACCGCAGACATCGTGCAGCGGGAGGCCGGCTGCGGCTCCCCGGTCGAGACGACCGACTTGATGGAGCTCGACACGGGGCTGTTCTCGGGCTACACCTTCGAGGAAGTGGCCGAAGAGTTTCCGGAGGCTGCTCAGTTGTTTCGCGTGGAGAGCTGGGAGTCTGTCCCCGGCGCCGAGCCAATTGCATCACTCTACGAGCGGGCGGAGCGGCACTGGAACCGCATTATCGGGGACGCAAACGAAGGGCACGAGATCATCGTGAGCGTCACCCACGGTGGCCTTCTGCAGTGGATCATGAAGTCAACCCTGGGCGACGACTCTCAGCGATGGATGCCCATCATCAAGGCGCGGAACTGCGCCATCTTTCTTCTGACGGTGCGGCCCGTCAACTATGACCCCGAGAAGCCCATCGGCACGGACCCGGCGGACGGGTACTTCGCCGAATGGACCCTCGTGAATCATCTGCCGTATCAGGACAAGTACGCGCCGACGAGCTGATTCAGGCACGTCGGCCACGCACCCTCTGCAATCAGCGTATCAGCCGGTCAATTCCCGGACGGTCTTCTGAATCGATCCCGAGTCGATTCCGTGATGGAAGACATGCTCCTCCAGTCCTCCGTGTCCCGGCTCGGTGACACCGAGGTGGCGGTAGGTCGGCGTAAGCCCGCGTTCGAGCAGCCAGGTGCCGAACTTCGAGCCGAGGCCCGTCTGGAAGTGCTGGCTTTCCACGACCAGTACAAACCCGGTCTGACCGATCTTCCGCATGGTATCTTCGTCGACGACGTTCAGAGTCGGCTTGTTGATGAGCCCGACGTCGATGCCGTCCTTGCGGAGACGGTCCACCGCATCTACGGCCCGGTAGAGGAGCTCACCGTAGGTGACAACGTATCCCGCAGACCCCTCCCGGATGACATCGTCCTTGCCCGGGGTAAAGCTGTAGTTCTCATCGTAGACCTTCGAGCCGTCCTCCTTGAGGACGTAGTGCACGGTAGATCGCGTGGAGAAGACGAAGCGAATCCCCGTATCGTTGAAGACCTTTTTCACCAGTGCCCGCAGCTGATTGGGATCGGCCGGGAAGTAGAGCCGGGTCTTCGTGTGGAAGTCCACCGGCCCGTTGTCCGCGAAGAAGATGTTCGTCCCGTAATGGCAGGTATTGTCGGCCATATAGTCCACGCCCGCATGAGAGAAATGACAGAGCACGTTGCTCTCGTTGAGCCGGGCCATGGTGAGCTCTGAGACGATCATTTCGAGAAACGCGGAGAAGGTGGAGAACACTCCCTGCTTGCCCTCCTCGAATCCGAAGCCCGCGGCAACCGAGAAGTTTCCGCGCTCCATGACGCCGCCCTTCGTGTATACCTCCGGATGCTCCTTCCCGATAGAGTTCAGCCCGGTCGAGCCTTCCAGGTCACTGTCGATGACCATGACCTTCTCGACCCGCTCTTTCTCGGGCATGCCATCGAGGATTTCGTTGATGACCGCGCCGAAGGTCTTGCGATTGCTGCCTTTGTCTTCCGAAACGCCGACGTAGCTGAGATCGGACTTCGGCTTCTCGACACCCTTCAGATAGTCGGCCGCGTTCTTCTGACCGCGTTTCTCCAGGTAGGCGATCGCCGCGTCGACGGGGACGACGTCGTGGGCGGTGTGCTTTCCCTCGAGTTCCGGGATACCCGGCGCCATGACGCGGGTGTTTACGAGCGCCGATGGTCCGTCGTGGGTGAGAGCACCGTGGATGCGCGTGTAGAGGCGCTCCCAGTCCTCGCCCTCGCCCGAGTCGATCCTCATACCGTGGCCACCCAGGGTTCGGGCAAGATCAAAGCCCGGTAGATACTCCTTCGGGTAGCCGGCGATCGTGACATTGTTGTCGTCGATGAGCACGGATACTTTCAGGTTATGTGCCACCGCGTGGCGGGCGGCCTCGGCATCGTTTCCTTCCTGCTGGGACCCGTCGCTTCCGAAGAGCACCACGTGCTTGTCGGGATTCGCCCGGGCAACTCCGTTCACGAAGGGAAACATGTGCCCGAGCCGGCCCGAGCTGAACTTGATGCCAAGGGACCTGTCGAGCTCGGGGTGTCCGTAAAGGCCTTCGCCGGCAGCCCGGTAGTGGTAGAGCTTCTCCATGGGCATTTCGCCGTTCATCGCCGCCAGGGCGTACTGAATGGCTACGCGGTGTCCCGCCTCGTCGAAGGCAACGGGGACAACCTTGCCCGTGCCGCGCATGAAGCCCTCGGCGATGAGAACCTCCGGAACGATGTTGTAGGGTCCGCCGGAGTGCCCGGAGAGTCCCTTCCCGGCGGCAATTGCTGTGTAGAAGATGATCAGATCGCGAAAGAGGGCAATGTTCTCTTCGAGATGCTTCTTTTTCGCATCGCTGAGCTCCGCCTCTTCGAAGGTAAACGAAAGCGGGCGGTACCCGGATACGTCAATCGGAAAATCTGCCATATGTCCTCCTGAGGCTTCAGCGTACCGCAAAAGCGGTGAGAAAGAAAAGTATCGTCCGTCGGTGGCTCGGACCCACACCCCGGTCCTGGCCGGCGGCCGGGCGCAAGCCTCTGCTATCTGTCGAGGCGCGCGGCAAGCTCGTCGAGAACCTCCGCCACGTCGATCTCCGAGGCTCGTAGAAGAACGAGCAAATGATAGATGAGGTCCGCCGACTCCGAGACGATCTCCCCGCGCTCGCGCGCAAGGATGAGCTCCACCGCTTCCTCTCCGGTCTTCTTGCGGATCTTCTCGAGCCCAGTCCCGAACAGGTGGGTCGTGTACGATCCCTCCGGCAGGGTGCGTTGGCGCTCCCGCACGAGCTCGTAGAGACGGCTGAGCACGTCGGCGCGCACGGCGGGTGCGACGCGCTCTGGGGCGGCATCGGCACCCGCGGCGGCATCGGCACCCGCGACGGATGCATCCGGGGCGCGAGCCCCGGCCTCGGCGTCGTTTGCGCCCCCGGTCGAGGACCCGGCCGCGTCCTCCGCTGCGCCGCTCTCCGGCGGCTCGACAAGCGCGCGATACCATCGTCCCTCGTCGGTGATTGACACCAGCCGATACGCCGGCGTATGGGGCAGCAGACGTCCCGTATCGGCATTGAGCGTCCACAGGTGACTCTGCTCGAGGCTCTTCCTGTATCCCTTCTCGTCGACGAGGGCGGCGTCGAGCACCTCCCCGTCACGTGTCGCCATAACAATCGGTCTCACTACCAGTCGGCTCCTTCCTCACCCTGATACGCCTCTATGAGGGATTTGAGGTCCACCGTTCCCTCATAGAGGGCCTTTCCCACGATAACACCGCGCACGCCCGCATGGGCCTGCTCGACGACCGCCTTCACGTCGTCCTCCGTTCCGATACCGCCGGAAAGCACCACCGGCAGTCCCGATGACTCCGCCATGAGTCCGGTGCGCTCGATGTCGGGTCCGGCAAGCGTGCCGTCGCGCGCGATGTTGGTGTAGACCACGCTCGAGGCACCGACCGCGGCCGCCTGTCGGGCAAGGTCCGTGTCCTGAATCCGCGTCTTCTGCTCCCATCCGGACACGTAGACCAGGCCCTCGCGGGCGTCGATGCCGGCGACGAAGACGTTCCCGTAGTGAGCGCTCCAGCCTTCCACGATCTGCGGTTTGCGCGCGAAGGTGGTTCCGAGCACCAGCCGGTCGATCCCGAGATCGAGGAGCTCCTCGACATCGTCGTCGCTGCGAATGCCGCCGCCGAGCTCGATCACGCAGCTCACCGCTTTGCGGATCTTGCGTATCTTCTTGCGATTCGTTGCCTTATCGCCGTGCGCCGCATCGAGGTCCACGATGTGAATCCGCCGCGCGCCTGCCTGCTCGAACTCTCTGGCAACCGCAACGGGGTCGCGCTCGTAGAACGTCGCCTCGTCGTAGTCGCCCTGATTCAACCGCACGCACTGG
>JAAAOH010000221.1 GCA_009908925.1 Spirochaetota bacterium
CTGGGTGAAGTGCTCGGTCGGCTCGTAGAAGCCCATGCTATAGACCGCAAACAGGGGATTAATCTGTGCGTCAATGAGGCCGGTCTGCAGCGCGCTGTAGATCTCACCGTAGTTCATGGGTGTCGGGGCGAGGCCGTAGTTGCGGTAGAGCTGCACGAGAAGCTGGGAGCCCATGACGCGGGTCTTCAAGCCGCTCATCGCCTCGATAGTGTCGGCGGGCTCCGTGGAGGTTACCCACTGCCAGCCTTCGTAGACGATGCCGAGGGGCACCAGGCCGTTCTTGCGGAAATGCTCCTCGAGCACATCCAGGGTCTCCCCGTTCTTCACGACCCATTCGACGACCTCGCCGGTCTTCTCGCGGGGCCAGAGGTAATGCATCCCAAGCACCTGTGCCTGGGGTACGAACGAGCTCATCCATGCAAAGTCGGAGAACACGAACTCCACAACGCCAAGCTGTGCAAGCTCGTTGATGTCACGTGTGTCGCCGAGGGAGCCGTAGGGATAGACATCGAGCTGATACATCCCGTCGGTCTCTTCCATCAGGTAGTCGGCGAAGTTGTTCGCCCACACCGTCATGAAGTCGCCCTCGACCTCTTCGGACGCGAGGCGCGCCTGTATCACCTGGTTCGGCTCTTCAGCAGATTCCTGGCCGCCTTCGGCGAAGACCCCGCTCACGCCGAACACGAACAGTACCAGCATCGACAAGACAATAATCTTGTTTTTCATCTTCATATACCTCCTCTGTATATACTTGCAAGATTCCGTAATAGTTGCCTCTTTCGTTAGTTCTTACAACCCCCCTTTGCCCGAAGTTTTCTTCTCAAAGAAGCGCAGAGCAGTGCGAACGAGCAGCTCTACGCCCGTCGGCATCGTATCTTCATCTACGTTGAAATGAGGATTATGATGCGGGTTGTCCGTGCCGATCTCCGGATTACCAGTGCCGAGAAAGACGAACGCCGCCGGCACCCGCCTGGCGTAGGCGGCAAAGTCCTCACCGGCCATAGAACGGTGTTCGACGATCTGCTTCTCGTCACCGAGGATTTCAGCCGCGGTCTCCCGTACGAGCTTCACCATTTCGGGTGCGTTCACCACCACCTCATTTTCCTGCTCGACAGTGTAGTCGTAGGTGCATCGATGCACCGCGCAGACCCCGGCCACGATTTCCTCGAGGCGCTTCGGGGGATCCTCGTCTCCGTCGAGCTTCGGATCGAAGAGGTAGCGGAGCGTCCCCTCCACCACCACCTCGTCCGGGATGATGTTATTCTTGGTGCCCGCCTCGATCTTGGAAAACACGAGGGCCGTGGGCTTGAGCAGGCTGATGTCACGGGTCTGCAGGCGCTGGGCGGTCTGTATGAGATCGGCGACGGCGATGACGGGGTCGATCGCGCTGTCGGGATAGCCGGTGTGCCCGCCCTTTCCCTTTATGACGATGTGAAATACATCCATCGCCGACATCACACCGCCGACGGTGGCACCAATGGTGCCGCTCGGCAGCGGCGTCCAGATGTGCAGACCGAGGGCTGCGTCCACCGGCGGATTCTCGAGGGCGCCCTCCGCCACCATCTGCTCGGCACCGGCGACTTCCTCGTTCGGCTGAAACAGGAACCGGATGCGTCCGGGTATGTCGTCTTTCATGGCGACGAGGACCTGCGCCGCCGACAGGAGCATCGCGGTGTGCGCGTCATGCCCGCAGGCGTGCATCACGCCGTCGTTCTGCGACCTGTAGGGGACGTCGTTCGCCTCCTGAATGGGAAGGGCGTCGATGTCGGCCCGCAGCAAAAGAACGGGACCGGAGTCCGCGGCGCCTCCCACGAGGTCAGCCACAACACCGGTCCCGGCCATGCGCCGGGGCTCGAGCCCCAGCGAGCGCAGCTGATTCTCGATCACCTGCGCCGTGCGATATTCTTCGAAGCCCAGCTCGGGATGAGCGTGGAGATCACGCCGGATCCCGATCATCTCATCCTTCAGTTGCAGTACTTCCGTACGGATCGTCATGATATCCCTGCTACGGCACGCGTACGAGGTCCATGTCCACCAGCGTTTCCGCGATCTGAACCGCGTTCAAAGCAGCTCCTTTTCGGATGTTGTTCGAGACAACCCAGAGATTGAGGCCATTCTCGATCGTGATATCCTCCCGGATGCGGCCGACCATTGTCTCATCACGGTCATTGCTGTCGAGCGGTGTCGGGTACTTGTTGTTTGCAACGTCGTCGACCACCACCACGCTCTTCGCGTCGGCAAGGATCTTCTTCGCCTGATCGGCCGATATCTTCCTCTCCGTCTCGATGTTGATGGATTCGGAGTGGCCGTACCACACCGGCACCCGCACGCAGGTGGGACTCACCCTGATGGCCTTGTCACCCATTATCTTCTGGGTCTCGTAGACCATCTTGTACTCTTCCTTGGTGTAGTCCTTCTCCTGGAATACGTCGATGTGGGGCACGCAGTTGAATGCAAGCTGCACCGGATGCACCCGGGGCTCGACCTGCTTGCCGGTCTCGAGGTACTCCTTCGCCTCGGCGGTCAGGCCGTCGAAGCCACGCTTTCCGCCGCCGGAAGCAGCCTGGTAGGTGGAGACGATCACGCGCCTGATGGTGCCGGCGTCATGGAGCGGCTTCAGCACCACGACCATCTGGATGGTCGAGCAGTTCGGGTTCGGGATGATTCCCTTGTGCCATTTCAGATCGTCGGGGTTGACCTCGGGCACGACGAGGGGGCACTCGGGGTCCATGCGCCACTGGGAGGAGTTGTCGACGACGACCGCGCCCATCTCCACTGCCTGGGGCGCGAGGCTTTCACTGGCCGTCGCGCCGGCTGAGAAGATGGCGATGTCGATTCCCGCGAAGTTTTCCTTGACTGCCGCCTGCACCTTCACGGACGCGCCGTTAAAGGCGACTGTCTTGCCGGCGTTTTCGGGTATGTCGAGCGGGCGGAACTCGTCCACCGGGAAGTTGCGGCGCTCGAGGGTCCGGATCATCTCCGAGCCCACCATTCCGAGCGCCCCGACAACCGCTACGTTGTATTTCTCTTTCTTCGCCACGTTGTATATCCCTCCGGCTGCCTACATCTCTTTCTCGACGTCTTTGATGACCTGACGAATGATCTCCACGCCCTTCATCGCGAGCTCCTCGGTGATGATGAGCGGCGGCAGAAGCCGGGCTACGTTCCCGTGGTGACCGCCTGCCTCGATCATGACGCCGCGCTGGTGGGCGTACTTGCGGATCTTCTTCGTAAGGTCCGCCGCGGGTTCCTTCGTCTTCCTGTCACGGACGATCTCGATGCCGAACATGAGCCCGATGCCGCGCGCCTCGCCGACGATCTTCGTCTCGCTCTCGAGTTTCTTGAGCTCGGCAAGCATCTTCCCGCCGAGCTCGGCGGCATACCCGGGAACGTCGTTGTCCTTCATAAACCGGATGGCTGCCGCGCCGGCGGCAAATGCGACCATGTTGCCGCGGAAGGTGCCAATCGTCGCGCCTGCGGGCCAGGTGTTGAGCTCCTCGCGGTAGGCGATGGCGGAGATCGGGAAGCCGAGACCGCCGAGGGCCTTGCTCATGGTGATGATGTCGGGCACGCAGTCGGTCCCGGCATGCTCGAAAGCGAACATCTTGCCGGTGCGGCCGAGGCCCGCCTGAATCTCGTCACAGATGAGAAGCACGCCGTGCTCTTTGGTGATCTCGCGCACGCGCTTGAGGAATCGGGGGCTGGGGATGATGGTTCCGCCCTCGCCCTGCACCGACTCGAGAATTACGGCCGCAGGCTTCGCAAACCCGGAGTGGGAGTCCGACAGCACCATCTCGAGGTAGTCGGCTGCGCGCAGATCGGTTTCGTCCTCCGGACCGCCGAAGGGACTGCGGTAGGAGTAGTCGTAGGGGATAAAGCGGACGCCCGGGGTCAGGGGTCCCATGCCCTCACGATGGCTCGCATCGGTGGTGAGGGCAAGCGCCGTTCCGGTCATGCCGTGGTAGGCGCCGTGGAAGGCGATCACTTCATGGCGGCCGGTGTTGTACTTGGCGAGCTTGATGGCTTGCTCGACCGCGTCCGAGCCGGTCGGGCCGCCGAAGAACACGCGTGAGAGCTCCTTCGGCAGGATGTCGTTGAGCACCGAGACCATTTCGCGTCGGGCGTCGGTGGGAATGTCGAGAGTATGGGTCGACTGGTCTATCTGCTCGTGGGCCGCGGCCAGCACGTCGGGATGAGCGTGCCCCACCGCCATAACGCCGGCGCCGCCGAAGAAATCGATGTACACGTTGCCATCAACATCTTCAATTGTCGCGCCCTTGCCGCGCTTGATGGCCATGGGCATGCCCTTCGGATACGATACGGCGGAACTTTCGTGCTTACTCTGATAGTCGAGAAGCTCTTGCGACTTGGGCCCCGGCGGGGCAACATTGATGACAGGCGCCTCGTCGAGCGAGAGCTCGGCAAATCTGCTGCTGGTCTTCGTTTCCATTGATCCACTCCGTATGATGCGTTCTGCTGATCAGAATGTTCTATCAATTGAACAGCGGTTACTATACTGAAACAAGAACCATTCTGCATGGTAACCCGGACTGTGTCAAGGAGAAAGTGAGAGAAGGACGGGGACGGCCCGCGGCCGAATCGTCCCCGGATGCAGCGGTATGCGCTTCGGCCGTCAGACGGCGTTTTCGAGCCGGCGCCTCGTGGCACCCATGAACTGCATGATGAGCGCCGCGCCCATGATGGAGCTCACGTTCGCGGCATCGAGGGACGGCGCGATCTCCACGATGTCCATCCCGCGGCATTTCGGGTGCTGTCCCATGCGCCAGACCGCCTCGAGCGCCTGGAAGGAGCTCAGGCCACCGGCGTTCGGCGCGTTCGTGCCCGGTATGTGGGCAAGATCGATCGCGTCGATATCGAAGCTCAGGAAGATGGCATCGGTTCCCTTCGATGCGATCTCGATTGCCTCCTCGATCGCCGGGAGGATGCCACCGAGATGGATCTCCCGGGCCGGGATGACACGGATGCCCATATCACGGCAGTAGTCGCGATAGTACTTCGAGTTCAGCCAGGTGTTGATGCCGAACTCCACGAAGTTCGCCGGATCGAGCGGGGTCGCGGTGTCCTCGAGCAGGCGGCGGAAGGGTGTGCCGCTCGAGACCTCACCGTGGTGGGAGTGTCTGACGTCGAGATGGCCGTCGATGTTGATCACTCCGACCTTCCCGTCGACGTTGTTCATGAGGCCCTTGATATCGGGGTATGCCAGGGAATGGTCTCCGCCGATGATGACCGGCGTCAGACCGAGGCCGAAGAGCTCGGTGGTGATCTTCTCCACTCGCTCGTGGGTACCGAGCACCTCGGTGTAGAGCACGTCCACATTGCCGAAATCTGCCACGCTGAAGCCGGTAGAGAGGTCCACGTCGATGCCGGGCTCGTAGACGTCGGAAAAAACGAGCGCATTCCGTACGCTCTCCGGGCCGAACCTGCAGCCCCGTCGCCCGCTCACCGCGGTGTCGAACGGGATTCCGAGAATACCGATATCGGCCGACTCTGCGGTTCGCCAGTCCACCATGATGTCGGCAAGACCCACGTCGTACTCATCGGGGACGAAGCTGCCCGGCTTCGATGCATCCAGGAGCAGCGACTCCACGTCTTTCGAAAGTTTCATAGCCTCATATCCTCCATTCTTTGTTATGCGATGCGCAGGCCGTAGCGCGCGCCGAGATCATTGAATGCCGACAAGCGCGCGAAGCGTTCCGTAGAGCACGTTTACCCCGCGCTCGATGTCCTCGGCGGAGGTGTGCTCCTCCGGGCAGTGACTGCGTCCGTTGACGCTCGGCACGAAAATCATCGCCGACGGCACGTGTCGCCCGAGGATCTGAGCGTCGTGCCCGGCGCCGCTGTGCATGTCCCGCCGAGTATAGCCGAGATCATCCGCCGCCGCACGGATAGCGTCGAGAAGCCCACCGTCGAAGGGAACCGGATCCTCGATCAGGATCTCCCTTCGTCTGAGTTTCTGTCCGGTTCGAGCCTCAACCTTCGTGAGGAGGCGCCGAAGCGCCCGGTCGGCGTCGACGAGCACCTCCCGACGCGGTGATCGT
>JAAAOH010000096.1 GCA_009908925.1 Spirochaetota bacterium
GTCCGGTACGGGATGTCCGGCGGCGGCTTCAATGCGGTCTACCTCGACACCTCGGGAGAGGGAATCGCCGACGCCGCAGTGATGGATATCAACAACGATGGCTTCATCGATACCTTCGGCGCAGACCTAAACCACGACGGCATCTTCGACTCGATCGGCCAGGACCTCGACGGAGACGGAATCCTCGACGTGGTCGGCATGGACTTCGATCAGGATGGCGTGCTCGACGCCTACAGCTACGATCTCGACGGGGACGGCGACTTCGACATGAACGGCTACGACATAGACGGCGACGGGACAGCTGACTATTTCGAGGCCTCCGACATGGACGAGTTCGACATCTGAACACGCGGAGACTTATGATGAAGCACATGCAATTTCAGAAGAGGGCGGACCGCTCCACGCGTATCCGTCCGGGCCGGCGCGTGCTGGTCGTGGTGCTCGTCCTCGCCGCGGCGGCGGCCTGCGGCCCGAACACGGAATCCGCAGAAGATGGGCCGGTCTCCGATGACGGCACCTCGCAGACGATTGCGATCGGCGTAGAGGGCATCAGCCAGTTCTTCGTATACTCCGCCGGCGAGGGTATTACCGAGGTCGACAACGGCTACGATGTCATCAAAGGGACGGCAGCCGTCCGGGACGCCGGCTACCACGTCCAGTCCGGTTCTTTCGGGAGCACGGAAACTACCCGTGTGACGTATGAGAACGGCAACACGTCCGGCTCATACCGGTTTCTCCCGGATCAGACCGTGATCGTGGAGTTCACAAGCCCCGCAGCGATGGCGGGTGAGCAGACCGGTCACTGGATGACGCTCAGCGAGTAGCTCAGCGTCCACAGTGGCACCGCCGCCCGGTTGGTCTCAGAGGTTCTCCTCGACACCTGCAAAGAAGCGTTCGTAGAGGCCGGCCCGCTCCACAGGCGAGCCGGTCTCGGATTCGTAGACCTGGACGCGGACCGTAACCCCTTCCACCACGAGCTCGAAGCCGACCTCGTATCGTAGTTCGCCGGGCACTGCGGACCCGGAAACAGCGGACCCGGGGAGCACCGCCTCGAGCGAGAGTTCATCCCGGGAGCCTGCGGTGATATTGCCGCCCTCCGAAACAAGATAGGCGTGCACCGCGTCATACACCCGCTCGAGCGCGAGGTCGTAGGTCTTCTGCTTGCGCTCGAAGAGCAGAGCGTGCGTTCCGCCCCCGTCGTGGTCGGCTATCCCCGCGCAAGATGCCAGGAGCACCACCAGCGCAAGCCCGGAAACCGCAACCCGTACCGAAGTCGCATGTAAAAACATTACCATCCCCCTCACCATCTACAATGCCGCTTCACCGGCCCCCGCGGCAAGCACCCCGCCCCGCCTCACGAAAGCTCGATCAGCGGCGCAAAGCTGTCGCGAACGGATTGGTAGACCGGTCGCATCGCTATCCGTTCCAACGTCTTGATCTTGCGACGGATCTCAAGGGTAATGCGCTGCTCCTCTTCCCGTCGATTCAGGGTGCGGTCGTCCGCAAGGTAGACAAGCAGGTCCTCGGTGACGCGAATCGGCTCGAACAGGAGCTCCCGCAGCTCCGGAGGGGTGTCTTCCTCGCGCAGAGCGGAAACGCAGACGGCACGGATACGGTTGAGCGCGCCGCAGATATCCTCAACGCAGTGAATGAGGGGGAACTCCGCCTCGAGTGTTTCCTCGGTATTGCGGCGCAGGTGATGGAATCGCTGGTGGTTGAGTATCTCGGCCTGCGGTCGGTGTCGCTCGATGGTAGTGGCAGCATCGCGGAGCGTTTCCAGCTGTGTCCGGTTCGCATGCTCCGGGAACAGGCGGGCGTCGGGTTTGCCGGCGGCAGATACCTTTCCGTCCAGTACGGCCTCGAAGGCGTTGACGTAGGCTCGGAGAATCACCGGGAGGATCGTCAGGATTCTGTTTCTGACCGACGAAAAATCGGCGTTGTCGCTGACCGCTCGGCGGTAGAACGCCTCGAGCGCGGCTCCCCCGCCGTTGCGCCTGGGGAGAATCGGTTCCGGAACCTCTTCGAGAACCGTGAGGCTCTGCTTCATTTCAGAAAGATACTCCTCGCGCGAGCGCAGTATGAGAAACGCGTTCTCCATCGGAACGTATCGGTCGACGAGCTTGCTGTGGTCGGACTTGCGAAAGGCGAAACTGGCGTTCATCAGTTCACGCGAGAGTCGCCGGGCAACCATCAGGAGGTTGTACTGTCGCACCGTCAGGTGAAGCCAGCCCGATTCCTCCACGCGATTGAGCAGAAGCCAGAGCTCCCGTGCACGCTTCTGGTACCGCCGCGCCAGTCGCGAGCCGAGCCCGTTCTCGAGACGTATCGACGGAGGAAAGAACCTGCAGCGCAGCGTCTCGGTCTTTTCCCCGAAACGACGAATACGACCGAAATCGGAGAACATGTAGTGGAGCCACGATGCACGAAGGAGCATTGCCTTGGCGGAAGCAAGACGTCGGTCGCTCCCCCGTCTGCGGCCTGCTGCCGCGCCGTTGCCCGCCCCCTGCCTGCGGGACGCGCCACCCGACGAGGCGAGATCCGCCTCGGCGCTGCCGAGGTACCGTGCGTCGAGACGCCGTATTTCTTCGATCTTTCGGAAGACAGACATGTGACCGTCGACGACTCGCTGCACGGCAGCGGCATGATCGCCTTCTCTGTAGCGCTGCAGCAGCGTACCGAGGGCAATGTGATCGTTGGCTTCCTGTTCGATGCGGTTCCGCGATCTACCCATGCAGGCAACCCCTGTCGGCAATCCGGGGCATCATAGGCCATTTCGGTATGACCTGCAACGCGACCCGCACGGACTTCCTGAGGCGCACCGCGAGGGCGTGGTCCTCAACCACCCCGACGGTGCGCGCCACTACCGGAAAAGCGCCCGGAACTTCGCTGCGATGCTGAGCGGTCATCCGCATATCGATTAGTCGGGCGCGGCCTCCCTCACCTGCGCCCGTGTCCCGGACTACCCGCCACGATCACCACCTGCGCGAGAAAGATCAGTATCATCCCGGCGACGATCGTGGCGCTCACCGCCTCGCGCAGCAGAAAGACGCCGAGAAGGCTTCCGGTCAGCGGCTCGGCCAACGTGAGCGTCCCGACCCGCGATATCATCACCGTTCTCAAGCCACGACCGTAGAGCATGTACGCAAGCGCCGATGAGACGAGGCCCATGTAGGCAATCAGCCCGCCGCCGGAAGGTGTGGTCACCCAGTCGAGCGGCACGGAGAGGGCGAAGGGTACGAGCATAAAGGTGGCCAGAACGAAAGACACGCTGATGAGCGCATCCGGAGTGAAGCTTCGCACCAGTCTCCCGGAGAGGAAGGTGAAGAACGAATATGAAAACCCGGCGAGGAGCGCGAAAAGGACCCCGAGTGCGCTAACCGATACGGCACCGCAGCCTCCGAACAGCAGCCCGACGCCGACGACCGCCATGGCCGTCGCACCGTACCAGCGGATGCCGGCCGGCTCACGATTAAAGAGAATTCCGAGCAGACCGGAGAAGATCGGCACGCTCCCGATGGCAATCATGGTACCTATGGCGACCCCGGCCATGCGCAGGCCGGTGAAGTAGCTGAAGTTGAAGGCCGCCTGCGCGAGGCCCGCGACCAGGAACACGGGGTTGAGATACCGTCGCGGCCGGGCAAACTCACCCCGGGCGGCGGCGGCTGCAAGCAGAACCGCACCACCGAGCCCGACCCGCACGATCGCGATGAGAAGCGGCGAGGCGCCCGCGGGCCCGAGCGCCTGTGCGGTACCGGATGTTCCCCACAGCACCGCGGCGGCAAGCACGAGAAGCGGACCTGCATCCCACCCTTCCCGACCAGCTGTGGTGACGGCTGCGTCGGCGTTCTCCATATGAAAACCATACAGCTACAAGAGGGTCGCCGACCAGCCGTCTACAGCCGCCCCGCCTCGATAATGCGCTGGAGAAACTGCCGCGTGCGCGGATGCTCGGGTTCGGAGAAGAGTTTTGCCGGCGGGCCTTCCTCGTGGATCCGCCCCTCCTCGAGAAAGCACACGTGATCGGCAACATCGCGGGCAAATCCCATTTCGTGGGTGACCACGATCATCGTCATGCCCCGGGCCTTGAGGTCACGGATGATCTGCAACACCCCGCCGATGAGCTCCGGATCGAGTGCCGCGGTGATCTCGTCGAGGAGCAGGACATCCGGATTGGTGGCCATCGCGCGGACAATGGCCACCCGCTGCTGCTGGCCACCGGAGAGTTGCTCGGGGTAGGAGCGCGCGAACTCCTCGAGCCCCACCAGCGCGAGAAGCTCGTGCGCCTTTGCCTCGCTGTCCTGTCGGGAAACTCCGTGCACCCTCCGGGGCGCAAGGGTGATGTTGTCGAGGACGCTCATGTGGGGAAAAAGATTGTAGGCCTGGAAGACGATCCCGACTCGCTTATGCAATCCGTTCTTGCCGAACGACGGATCGTGTATCGGCACGTCGTCGAGCATGATGGTCCCGCCCTCGTACTCGACGAGATCGCTCACGCATCGCAGCAGCGTTGACTTCCCGGATCCCGATGCACCGATGAGGCAGACCACCTCGTGCGGCTTCACCGACACGCTCACATCGTCGAGGACCAGCTTGTCCCCGAAGTACTTGGTCAGACGTTCTATCCGGACGCGATGCTCGCTCATAGGGTCCTCTGCAGCCGGCGCTCTCGATCCTTGCGGGAGACGTAGTCGGTGAGCCGCGCCATGGGGATGGTGGCGAGGAGAAAAAGTACCGCGGCGGCAATGAGCGATGAGTAGTTGAAGGTGCGGGCGGTGTAGATCTGCGCCTCACGCACCGCGTCGCGGACACCGATCACGCTCAGCAGTGCGACGTCCTTCTGCAGCGCGACGGCCAGATTCAGCAGCGACGGCACCACATTCCGAATGGCCTGGGGAACGATGGCGAAGCGCAGCGTCTGCCACTGCGAGAGCCCGAGGGCCTTGGCCGCCGCGCGCTGACCGTCGTGAACGGCCTCCATGCCGGAGCGATAGACCTCCGCGGCGTAGGCGGAGTAGGTGAGCACCAGCGCCATACCACCCCAGAAGAGGCTGCTCTGCGGGAGCCCGGGGAGCTGAAGCGCCGGCACGCCGAATCCGAACAGCAGCACCATCAGAAGCGACGGCAGACCGCGGAGCAGGTCGATGTAGAGCACGGTGAACACGCGCAGGGGCGCGAACCACGGTCCGTTCAGCGACCGGAACACGGCGAGCATCAGGGCCCAGACCGCGATGGCCACGAGAGAAACCGCCCAGACCGACATGTTGATGGCAAAGCCGCCAAGCACGGCCGGGAACACCTCGATAATGGCTTCGAGGCTGAAGAACTGTGCCTTTATGCGTGGCCACTGCTCCGCGGAGACGACCAGCCGGCGAATGAGCAGGAATACCAGCAGAACGCTGGTAACGCTGATTATGCTCGGCAGGTATTTGTCCCGGGCGCGGAGCGTGCGCCCGGTCGGTGCGACCGGACGCGTGCGCTCAGTGCTCAATCAGTAATCTCCTGAATGGATTCATCGCCGACGAGATACTCCTGTCTGAGCTCCTCGACCACACCCCGGTCGATGACCGCCTGCAGTGCGTCATTGACCCAGGGCACGAGCGGACTGCCCTTCTCGAAGACAAGGCCGTGGCCCTTGTCGTTGGGGTCCGGCGGCAGGGTGGCGACGATCTGTGCCTCGGGGACCTGCACCGCCGTGGCAAACAGCGCGGTGGGTACCGACTGCGTCGTCGCGTCTATCTGTCCGCCGAGCAGCGCCTGGAACACGCCGGCCTGATCGTCGAAGACGGCCACGTTGTCGGCGCCGATGCGGGTCTCAATATAGTCGAGGTCGGTCGTGCCGATCGTCGCTCCCCAGTCCGCGTCACGCAGGTCCGCAAGGCTCTGTGCATCCGCAACGGGACTGTCGGCAAGAGCCACGACCGCCTTTGACGGCTGATAGTAGACCATCGAGAAGTCGACGAACTCACGCCGCTCCTCGGTAACGGAGTACTGCTGAATGACAAAGTCGTAGGGCTTGTCTCCGGGCGCAATTCCCTGATCGAAGGTCGTGG
>JAAAOH010000260.1 GCA_009908925.1 Spirochaetota bacterium
CTCCGGTGTTTCTCCGTTACCGAACTCCCGGTATGCGAGCATCGATTTGCAGATGTGAATCCCGCGGTCGTTCACGAGATTCACCTTCCGCACCTCCGCTCCGGAAGCCTCGGCGATGCGCGCAACACTCTCGCCGATGGCGTCGTTTCGCAAATGTCCGAGATGCAGCGGCTTGTTGGTGTTGGGTGCCGAAAACTCGACCATCACCCGCTGTCCGCCGCGTGAGGTGCCGCGCCCGTAGTCATCGCCTTCGGCCTCAACCGCGTCGAACACGCTGCGGGCATAGGAACCACGATCGATGTGGACGTTGACGTAGGGACCCGCCGTCTCGATACGATCGCCGCCGGCCGCACCGCTTTCCTGCAACTTCGCGGCCGCCGCCTCCGCAATGGCTCCCGGCGCGGTGCGAAACACGCGCGCGAAGGGAAACAGGGGGAACCCCAGGTCTCCGAGCTCCGCCTTCGGCGGACGCTCGACGATCACGTCCGCCTCGTCGATCTGAGACTCGTCGATCTCCCGCTCGCGGGCGAGCTCCCTGAGTGTATCGGCTATACGGCGTTTCCACACCGTCCTGTATGCCTGCATGCGCATTATTCTCCTTGTATGACAGCCAGCATTCGTGTGAATTGCTCCGCACCCTCTCGCCGAAACGATCCGAGGGAGCAGGTGCAGGCCGTACACTCGGCCGCAACCGATACGCGGCTCACGCCGTGCGACTCGAGGAGGTCGATGTTCGGCTGCAGCAGGTCTAGGTAGGGGCCGTCTTCCCGCCGTACCACCGCACGCTCACCCCACAAATCGCTGAAGAGCGCGGCGCGCCCCTCATCGACCCGATAGCAACAGGAACGGATCGACGGACCGAGCAGCGCCTCGAGGTTCTCCGGGGCAACTGCGAAGCGACTCTGCATGAGACGCACCGCATCCGAGACGATGCCGGTGCCTCGCCACCCCGAGTGCAGCGCCGCAAATGCGCCCGTCTGCGGGTCATGGAGAAAAATCGGCATGCAGTCAGCCACTGTGACGCCGAGAGCGAGACGCCGATCGTTTGTCATGAGGCCGTCTGCTTCGGTCCCGGGATGCGGCCGACTGGCGGTACCGACGAGGGCGACCTCCCGGGAGTGCACCTGCTTCACGGTGATGTAACCGGCGGGGTCGATGCCGAGGCCACGGAGGACCTCGTCGCGTCGCGGCTGCGTGGTCGCTCCGCTCGGTCCCATATCGCCCGCCTCGCGGAGCGTGAGGTGCACGGGAAGTCTGAAGGGCATACGAACCACGCTGCCGGAATTGAGGTCAAGCTCGAAGGTGCCGGTCATCGCGTGATCATACCGACCCGCATCGGGGGGCGTCAAGGTTCGTGACGACGAAGGGCGGCCCGGCGGCGGGCGCTTGTGCGCTCCACGTCATACATGCTGCTCAGCACCGAAGCCGCTGATTTTGCGAAACTGAGCACGTCGTCGAGCCGACCCCTGAAGGCCTTGTTGTCACGGCCGGCCACTTCGTCGAGGTTACTGAGGGTGTCGTAGCGACCACCGACCTCTCCGTAGAGCACACCACGGAGCACCTCGGAGAGACCGTGCAGCGTTTCCACGCCGCGGTGCACGAGCCTGTCGGCTGCTTCATCCACACGGTCGAGCGCCGTCTCGGAGTCGCCGTCCTCCCGGCGTGCTTCCTTGACGCTCGCCTGCAGGTCTCCGCCGTCATCGATTCGCACGAAAAACGCCCCCACGGCGTTCAGAAGATCCTCGAGCTCACCGTAGTATTCGTTGAACTCCGCCCGGTTCTCTTCCTTGTAGAAGGCCCCCTGCACGAAGAGCGTCTTGAGCGTTGCAGCGTAGCCGCCGTCTCGAACCTTTATAAGGAGAGCCTGGAGGAGAGCAATACTCGTTGCATGAGTGCCGTGCCGCCGTCCGGGGCGTGCCGGGTACTGAGACGGAGGCCTCACTTCATCATCATCTATGAGGTCGCGCGCCTGCGCGAGCAGGTCTTCCTTTTTCTGCTCGAACGAGTAGAGCTGAAAGAGGGACTCCATGCGCCGCGACCAGAACTGCTCCACCCTGCTTTTCCACCCCTGCCCCGTTGCCGGAGTCGGCAAGCGGTAGGAGAGATCGCCGACCGCGTAGCGGACGATGTCGAAGAACGGCACCCGTCGCGCGAAGCCACGAACGACGTCGAGCCGCCGCTGCAGCCCGGCGGTCCGCTCGTTCAGGACGGACTCGAGGTCCTGATCCGCGCGACCGAGGTCGCCATCAAAGAGTATCAACGCCTCGACGAACGCCGCACTCGGCGGTGGCGCAAGGCCCTTGAGGATGCGACCGAGATTCTGCAACGGGGGCCTGAGGTGGTCAACCTCACACCGCTCGTCATCGCCCTCTCCGCCCACGGGCTCGAAGCAGGAGAGCATCTCATCGAAATCAAACCCGGTAAGCGCGGTGAGCGATTCGAGAAAGGCTGCATTCGTCTGCATGCTGTTTCGGACCCAGGCGGGGATGGACCCCATGAGCTCGGAAAAGCGGCCCTCCGCCTCACGACGGATCGTGTGCTCATCGGCATCCTCCATGCGACTCGAGAGAATGAACGGGTCGGTGTACACCAGCAACTCGTCCCGGATGTCGGGGCTCTCGAGGCCGAGTACGAAGCTGTAGAAGGAGTCGAGCCCGGCGCTTCGGACGCGGCCGACCGGTCCCCCGAAGAAACCTGCTGCGCTCTTGAGTTTGGCGATTTCAGCCTTGAAATCAGGCAGAAACTGCGCGCTCGACACGTCCACGAAGTTCGCGGCATCACTGCGAAGGCGACGGGCGAGCCCCTTCATGAGGTGCTCCTCAACCGCCTCCTCTTTCGACAGGGCGCCGAATACCATCCGCAGAAGCACGAAAAGCTTCTGCCACATTCCCATTGTCAGATATGCGTACTCCGCGTCCGACTCGGCGGGCTCGAGCTGGCGCTCCACCGGCTCCTCGTCGAATACGATTCCCGCCCGAATGCGCTCGAGCATCTCGCGCCGTTCGGTTGAGGACAGGGTGGAGACAAGACTGTCAAAGGTCGAACTGGTTGCCATAGCGCACCGTGGGTGCTCAGTCTACCACGCGGTGACGCCGCCCTCAACTGGGCGCAGGCAGTGGCTCGACGGACACCTCACCGCGTTTGAGGTACTTGATGCCCTCGAGCGCGGCCTCGGCTGCGGAGGTCGTGGTCGTATAGGGCACGCGGTGGCGCAGTGCCTGGATGCGGATATAGTCATCGTCGCGCTGAGTGAAGCGACCGAGGGGCGTATTGATCACCAGATCGATCCGGCCGGCCTCGAGGTGATCGACGACATTGGGATGTCCCTCGTGCACTTTCAGCATGACCTCGCTGAAAATCCCGTTTCGGAACAGGAAGTCGGCGGTGCCGCGCGTCGCGGTGATCTCGAATCCCAGCGCGGAGAGCTCGCGGACAACGGGAAGCAGCGTCTCCTTATCCGAGTCGTGGATTGATACGAACACGCGTCCCCCGGTGGGAAGCCCGCTGCCTGCCGAGCTCGTCGCCTTGGCAAAGGCCTCACCGAACCCACCGCCGATGCCGATTGCCTCGCCGGTGGATTTCATTTCGGGGCCCAGGAGCGGATCGGTGCTCGGGAAACGGTCGAAGGAGAACACGGCCTCCTTCACCGCCCAGCCGACCGCGCAGTGCCCTTCCGCGACGCCCGGAAGAACCTCCGTCTCGGGTGTCACCAGCCCCTGCATGTTGAGGTCGAAGCCCTGCCAGATCTTCACCGCGACCTCAACGAGGTTCACCCCGGAGGACTTCGAAAGATAGGGGACGGTGCGGGAGGCGCGGGGGTTCACCTCGAGCACGTAGACCGTGCCGCCCTGTACGGCGAACTGTATGTTTAGAAATCCCACGACCCCGAGCTCCCGCGCAATGGCGGCTGCGGCTTCCTTCATCTTGGTGAGGGCCGTGCGGTCCACCTTGTAGGCGGGAAACACGCATGCGGAGTCACCGGAGTGGATACCCGCGGCCTCGATGTGCTGCATGATACCGCCAACATAGACGTTCTCCCCGTCCGATAGCGCGTCGAGGTCGTACTCGAAGGCATCCTCGAGGAACTGATCGACGAGCACCGGCCGCGCCTCGCTGGCCTCGATGCCGCGCTCGAGAAACTCCCGAAGCTCCTCGGGAGTATAGGCAATGCCCATGCTGCGCCCCCCGAGCACGTAGGACGGCCGCAGCAGCACCGGGTAGCCTATCTCTCCGGCAAGCCGTTCCACCTCCGCGCGGGAGGGCGCCATCGCACTCTGGGGCTGGTCGAGGCCGATGCGGCGCATGACGTTGTAGAAGAGTCCCCGATCCTCGGCGTCGTGAATGCGCTTCACCGGCGTTCCCACGATCCGCGCCCCCGCGCTCTCGAGCTCCTCGGCCATGTTGAGCGCGGTCTGTCCGCCGAGCTGCACCACGACATCCCGGACGCCCTCTTTTCGCATAATCTCCTTCACGTCCTCGGCGGAGAGCGGCTCGAGGTAGAGGCGATCGGAGACGTTAAAATCGGTGGAGACTGTCTCGGGATTCGAGTTCACCATGACCGTGGCGCGATCGAGCTCTCTGTAGGCCATGGAGGAGAGGGTACAGCACGTGTCGAACTCCAGGCCCTGTCCGATTCGGTTGGGTCCGCTTCCGAGGATGATCACTCCCCGCTCTCCGAGCGGAGCTCCTTCATCGATCTCACCATAGGCGGAGTAGAAGTACGGCGTTTTCGCTGCGAACTCACCGGAACATGTATCGACGAAGTGATAACAGGCATGCATCCGCTGCTCGATCCGCAGATCCTCGATGTCACGGGGATCTGCGTCGGTGAGCCTGGCAATGCGACGGTCGGAGATGCCCTGCCGCTTTGCGCGAAAGAGCAGATCGAGCGGCATGTGCGCGCCGGCGGCCGTAATCTCGTGCTCGAGGTCAGCGAGCTCCGCGAGCTCGTGGAGGCCCCAGCGGTCATAGCCGGTGAGCCGCGAGATGCGGTCTATGTTCTCCCGCCCGAGACGCTTCAGGAGCGAGTAGGTCGCAAAAATGCGGCGGGGGTGGAGCTTTGCGGCCATTGACCACAGCTCCTCCTCGTCGAGGTCGAGATCCTCGATCCCCTCGAAACCGATCTCCGCGGCGCGGATGGCCTTGTTGAGGGCCGAGAGGTAGGTCCGCCCGATTGCGAGCGACTCCCCCACCGACTTCATGGCGGTGCCGAGACTCGCGTAGCCCTGAGGAAACTTTTCCAGCTCGAACCGCGGGATCTTCACCGCGGTGTAGTCGAGGGAGGGTTCGAAGCAGGAGACCGTCTGGCCGGTGATGTCGTTTATGACCTCGTCGAGGGTAAAGTCCACCGCAAGACGGGCCGCGCAGCGGGCGATGGGGAAGCCGGTCGCCTTACTGGCGAGTGCCGATGAGCGCGAAACGCGCGGGTTCATCTCGATGACAACCATTCGCCCGGTCTCGGGATCCGTGGCGAACTGGACGTTCGAGCCGCCGCAGTCGACGCCGACCGCGCGGAGTATCTCGATGGCGGCGGTGCGCATCTCCTGATACTCGCGGTCGGAGAGTGTCTGGATGGGTGCAACGGTGATGCTGTCGCCGGTGTGAATGCCCATACCGTCGATGTTCTCGATGGAGCAGACCACCACCGCGTTGTCGAAGGTATCGCGCATCACCTCGAGCTCGAACTCCTTCCACCCGAGAAGTGACTCCTCCACGAGGGCGGTATGCACGGGGCTCTCGGCGAGCGCCCACTTCAGCAGTTCCTCGAACTCGTCGCGGGTCTCGGCGATGCTTCCGCCCTTCCCGCCGAGGGTATAGCTCGGCCGGATGATGACGGGGAGGCCCACCTCCGAGACGAAGGCATGCCCCTCGGACACTTTGCTGATGAAGGCCGAGTGTGGACTCTCGAGGCCGATTCCGGCGATGACTTCCTTGAACTTCCCGCGGTCCTCGGCAATGCGGATCGAATCGATGGGAGCGCCGAGCACCTTCACGCCGTGTTTGTCGATTACCCCCGCCTCAGCGAGATCGATCGTAAGATTCAGCGCCGTCTGCCCTCCCATTGTGGGAAGCAGGGCATCGGGCTTCTCGCGCTCGAGGATGCGGTCGAGATAGGGAACGGTAAGCGGGTCCATGTAGATGGCATCCGCAAGGCCCGGAGTCGTCATGACCGTTGCCGGATTGGGATTCACGAGGATCACCCGATAGCCTTCCTCGCGAAGCGCTCTCACCGCCTGATTTCCCGAGTAGTCGAACTCGCACGCCTGTCCGATGACAATCGGCCCGGAGCCGATTATGAGGATACTCTCTATATCACGCCGTGCCGGCATTGGTCTCTCCTTACTCGGGTTTCTGAATCCCGGGATCTACGAGCCTGTGTCTACGACCCTGTAGCGGATGTGGATGCGGACCGCACGAGCTCCATGAACTCGTCGAAGATCCATCGCGCGTCACGTGGCCCCGGCGCAGCCTCGGGATGAAACTGGGCGCTCATTACGGGCCGGTCCGAGAGCTTGATGCCTTCGATGCTCCCGTCGTTCGCATTCTTCAACCACACGGTCACGTTCTGCGGCAGACTCCCCTCCTCCACCGCGAAACCGTGATTCTGGGAAGTCACGAAGACATGACCGCTCTGCTCGTCACGCACCGGATGGTTCACCCCGTGATGCCCGAACTTCATTTTGTAGGTTTTCGCCCCGACCGCTTCGGAAAGCAACTGGTGTCCGAGGCAGATACCGAGGGTCGGCTTCTCGCTCATGAGGCGCTGAACGCTCTCGATCTGATAGCCGAGAACAGCGGGATCACCCGGTCCGTTGGAGACGACCACGGCATCGGGACCCTCTTCGAGGATGTTCTCAGGGTCGGCCACGCTCGGCCACACCGAGACCTTCGCGCCACGGCCAACGAGTTCTCGCACGATGTTCCCCTTCACCCCGCAGTCGAGCAGCGCGATGTGGGGGCTGCCCTCGGGATTGATAACTTCCTCGGCGGTGGTTCCCACTTCACTCACGAGGTTTCGCCCCTCCATCTCGGGGAAGGCGGCGAGAAACTCCATAACGCGGGAACGAAACTCTTCCGGTATGGTCTCCTGAGGTCGCCAGCGCTCGAACCCTTCCGGGGCTTCCACGATGACGCCGGAGACGCTGCCCTCGTCACGCAGGTGGAGGGTCAGGCCGCGGGTATCGACGTCGGTGATGCCGGGCGTCCCCTGCGCGGCGAGGAACTCGGGCAGGGGACGCCTGCCCGGGCCCACCGGGCCCTCGTAGAGACTGCGAAGGACGAAGCCCGCGACCTTCACTCCCGGGCGGTCGGAGCCGGGCTCGGGACCGGTTTCGCTCCACTCGTCGGTGGTGCCGTAGTTCCCGATGTGGGGATATGTCATCGTTACGATTTGTCCGGTATATGAGGGGTCGGTGAGTACTTCGTGGTAGCCGGACATCGCGGTGTTGAACACCACCTCGCCCGCCCCCTTCGGTCGCTCCTCACCGGGAACCAGATCATCCAGTCGAAACGGCGGGGCCCCGAACGAGATACCGGCGAACACGCTGCCGTCGGCAAGAAAGAGACACGCACTTTGCATGATGGTCGCTCCGTAGCCGAGGGAAACCCGCGTCAGTGGCCACACACACAGAAGCCCGACCACCCGAGGGTGGTCGGGCTTCGTTTCGGGATAGCCCCTAGGGGAATCGAACCCCTCTTTGAAGACTGAGAATCTCCCGTCCTAGCCGATAGACGAAGGGGCCACGCAACGCTTCCCGGGGAGGACTTGAACCCCCACAAGCAGAACCAGAATCTGCTGTGCTACCATTACACCACCGGGAATCGGCTTTCAATTGTTACGGCGAAGATTACTCAAACCGCCTGCCTGTGTCAACCCTCACTCACCGTGGTAATCGATGAGCGTGTGGACCGTGTAGCCGTCGAGCTGGTCCATATACTTGAGAAACGGGAGGCCGATAATCGCAAAGATTCCCTGCACCGTCGCCCCCGCTTCGACGAGGATATCCGCGGTTGCACGAAGGGTTCCGCCGGTGGCAATCAGGTCGTCTACGATGACCACGCGCTGTCCCGCCTTCACGTCGCTCTTGTGAACCTCAACCTCGTCTTCACCGTACTCGAGGGCGAACTTCTTCCGATACGTCTCGCCCGGAAGCTTTCCGTTCTTTCGCACGAGAACGAGCGGTAACCCCTTAGCGTAGGCAAGGGGCGCGGCAAATACAAAGCCCCGTGCGTCGATTGCGGCAATAGCGTCCAGGTCCTGCCCGTCGAAAATCTCGCCCGCCCGGTCAATGCAGTACTCGAACGCCTTCGGGTTCATGAGAATCCCGGTGACGTCGTAGAAGAGAACGCCTTCCTTCGGAAAGTCCGGCACCTTGCGAATGACCGAGTCGAGATCAAACCTGTTTTCCATATCACACCCTTCCCGGTGAATTTTGAGCCGCCGATTACCGTAGCCGAGTTCCCGCGGACTGTCAATCTTGATACCGCGCGCACGTTCCAGTATCATGTGCCCAATGACCACCATCCTCCCGGTCGCCAGCGGCAAGGGCGGCGTCGGCAAGACGGTGTTTACGGCAAACATCGGCGTGTCGCTCGCCCGCGCGGGGAAGACCGTGATTCTCGCCGACCTCGACCTCGGAGGCTCGAACCTCCATACCGCACTCGGCGAGAAGAACGATAAATCGGGCATCGGGAACTACATCTACAAGCAGGAACGCAGTCTCGAGTCGCTGCTCGTTGAGACCCGTGAGCCCCGGCTCTACTTCATCCCGGGCGACTCGCTCCTGCCCGGCACCGCGAATCTTCCCTACTTCCGAAAGGTGAAGATCCTGAAGGAGCTCGCCGGGCTCGTCGCCGACTACGTGATACTCGATCTCGGCTCGGGGAGCTCCTACAACACCATAGACTTCTTCCTGACCTCGGCGTCGGGCATACTCGTCGTCACACCGGAGACGACATCCATCCTGAACGCCTACTCCTTCGTGAAGGCCGCGCTGTTCCGCATGATATACCGGAGCTTTCCGGCCCGCAGTGACGAGCGTGCGCTCGTGCACCGTTTCACGACCGAGAGGCTCGAAGGCACGGAGCGCTCCACCGCCGCACTCATCGAGGCGCTCGGGCGCCTCTCCGCTGAGGCAGCCGAGACGGCCCGCGAGAGCGTACGCACCTTCCTGCCCCGCGTCGTGCTCAACATGGGCCGAACGCAGCGCGATGTGCCCCTCGGCGCGAAGCTCCGGCAGGTTGCCCGCAAGAACCTCGACCTCGAGGTGGAGTACATCGGATTTCTTCCGCATGACGAGGAGGTCGGCACCTCCATCCTGCAGCGACGCCCACTGTTGAGTCTCAATCCCGACTCCGCCTTCGCGAGGAACCTCGTTCAGGTGACGAATCGCCTGATCCACGAGCCGATTCCGAGATCTCCGAAGCTGTTCGAAGCCGATGAAGACCTGACCGAGCTGGCGGAGCAAGCGAGCTTCTAGGCCGGGCGCGGCGGGCGCCCGCCGCGGGGGCGGCGGTAGCCCTCCACACGCGCCGAAACGCCGATCGAGAGATCATCCCCGCCGCCGTTGCGCAGCAGGTGATAGCCTATCCCCGCGATCATCGCACCGTTGTCGGTACACAGCTCCATCGACGGGAACACCGCCCGCAGAACGCCCCTGTCACTGAGCCGCTCGCGGAGGTAGGAGTTTGCAGCGACCCCGCCACCGACCACGATGGTAGTGACACCGGTATCGGCGACGGCACGCTCGAGCTGGGTGAGTACGGTTTCGATTGCAGCCTTCTGAAACGACGCCGCGATATTCTCGTTGGTTGCCTCGTATCCGGGGGTCCTGAACTGCTCCATCTGATTGGCGACCGCCGTCTTGAGGCCGGAGTAGGAGACGTCGTAGCGCCCGGGTCCGGTCTTTACCGTGGAAACGGGAAAAGAAAAGGCCCGCGGATCACCCGAGCGGGCAAGCCGGTCTATTACCACGCCGCCGGGGTACCCGAGGTCGAGAAACTTCGCAACCTTGTCGAAGGCCTCGCCACAGGCGTCGTCGACGGTGGTTCCGAGAACCTCGATGTCTTCCACTCCCCGCACGAGACAGATCAGGGTGTGCCCGCCCGAGACGAGAAGACCGAGGTAGGGATAGTCGATCTCAAACTCCAGGTGCGGGGCATAGAGGTGGGCGAGAATGTGGTTCACCCCCACAATCGGTACGCCGAGCCCGAGGGCAAGCGCCTTCGCGAAGCTCAGCCCCACCACGAGGGACCCGGAGAGCCCCGGGCGCGTTGTGACGGCGACACCGTCGACGTCTGCGGGAGTCGCGCCGGCATCGTCGAGGGTTCGATTGTAGACATCGAGAATCCATTCGGTGTGCTTTCGCGAGGCGATTTCCGGCACTACGCCGCTGTAGGGGGCATGAAACTCGATCTGGGATGCAATCTGCTGCGCGATGAGGCGCCGACCGTCTTCTACGAGCGCGATCGAGCACTCATCACATGAGGTCTCAACTCCGAGGATCGTCATCGAACTCAGGTGTGAGGACGAGCTCCGAGAGATAGCGCAGGTCGAACCCCTCGTCCTGTATGAAGGGATACATTTCGTTGAGAACCTCGACGAGCTCGTTGACCATCACGTGACCGATCATCACGGCATGGCCCTTGCGCTCGGCGATCTCCATGCCCTCGCGGACGGCATTTCGTATGTAATCTCTGTTGCTTTCGTTGTCTAGGAACACTGCACGCTCCAGGTAGGGCAAGTTGTACTGCTCAGCCGTCGGGCGGCCGACCGTATGGGCCGAGGTCCTGCTGTCGAGGAAGAACAGGCCTTCCTCCTTGAGCGTCTGCAGGACCACATTCATGGTTTCAGGATCCGCGGTCGCCCGCGATCCCATGTGATTATTGACGCCGCGAATACCGGGCACCGTCTCGAGATTCGTCCTGATGGCACCCTGAATATCCGCAGGCGACATCCCCACGTAGATGGCTCCGGGGCCGGGATCCATATCCGAAACCGGCTGCATGGGTAAATGTAATATCACCTCATGCCCCTCGGCAGCAGCCAGCGCCGCAGCCTCCCGGGAGAACTCACGTCGCGGGAGCACCGCGAAGGTAATGGGGATATCGAGCTCGAGAAACGCCTCGAGCTCGGTGAGACTGTTGCCCACGTCATCTATGACCACCGCCAGGCTGCCCCTGATCTCCGGTTCCGGTCGGGGCGGCTCCGGGCGCGGTTCCTCGGAGCGCGGTTCCTCGGGGGGGCGAGGCTCCTCGGGACGCGTGATCCCGCCGGGCCGCTCTTCTTCCGCCGGTTTCTCCTCTTCGGGATATCGCTCGCTCACCTGCGGCTCTCCGGCAGGCCGCTCCTCATCGGCTGCGGACTGCCCCGAAGTCGTGACCTCTGAGCTCTCGAGCGACTCGCGCGTTCCGGGAAGCAGGAGTACCACCAACAGCAGGAGCACAGCGGCAGCTCCGAGCCCGGCATACAACCGGACAAGGCGCTGCTTCTGCGTTCTGCGTGGTTTCTTCCTGTTCGATCCGCGGGCAGCCGGCATTTCGTCTTGCGGCTGAAGTTACGGGGAATCGCCCTCGTGGTCAACCGTATACATATTCTCGGAGCTCGCCGGCCTGCTCCTTGAGCTTGCGCAGAGCACGAATCTCGATTTGTCTGACTGTCTCCGGAGAAATCCCCATCTCGTCGGAGATGCGCTTGAGGGTGTACTTCTTCCCTCCGTAGAAAGCGAAGCGGTAGAGGAGTATCTGGCGCTCGCGGTCCTTGAGGCGTTCGAGAAAGCGGAGTGTTTCCTCGCGCATGGAACGCTTCATGAGCTCGGTATCTGGCGCGTAGGAGTAGTCCTCGAAGACATCGTGAAAGGTCCCCGAATCCTCATTGAGGTCGGAGTCGAGGGACACGACGGCTGTCGAGATATTGAGGATTTCGGTCACCTCATCGGGTTTCAGCCCGACTTCCTCCCCCACTTCTTCGACGGTAGGTGTGCGCATGAGACGCTGGCTCAGAACGTTGAAGGTTCGCTGAATGCGACGCAGCGCGTCCTCTTTGCGATGGGGCAGCCGGATCTGCCGGCGCTTGTTGCTGAGCGCGCGGGTGATCGACTGCTTGATCCACCACGATGCGTACGTGCTGAAGCGCACATTACGCCGGTAGTCGAACTTCGAGGCGGCCTTAATAAGGCCGAGATTCCCTTCCTGTACCAGGTCGAGGAAGGATACGTCGGAGGTGACGTAGCTCTTTGCGATCTTCACAACCAGTCGGAGATTCGATTCTATGAGCTTCGACTTCGCCGCCTCGTCACCTTCCTGGATGCGTCGGCTCAGGTCGTGCTCCTCCTCGGATGTGAGCAGGGGGGTCTTCTTTATCTGATCGAAGTATGCCTTCAGGGTGTCGTCACGGTAGCCGTTGTTGCCTGCAGTCTTCTTCATAATTGGCCCTCCGGATAAAGGAAGCAAGCTGCATGCCAACTACCCGAGCTCAAGAAGAATACTTATAAGTTGTTCTCAGATAATTACTTAAGACCCACTACCTCGGCAGGGCAGACAAAAAAGGCCCGGAGTTGTACAATAATGTATACACCCGGGCCCTTCAGGCTATCACGAAAGGTGACGGTTTATGACTCGAAACTCTTCTGCACCATCTCGGCAATACCGAAATCCGTGCGCTTCGACATAACTTTCGCGTATTCGGTGTAGAGCATGTCCTGGAAGTACTCTTCCCCCGTACCACCATGGAGCATGCGATTCTCGGTATTCAATGTATCACGCATCGCCGAAAGCATCTGCTTCACAAACAGAGATTCGAACTCTTCGGCTACTTCCTTCATGCGCGCGTCGCTTGTTTCCGCGCCACGGGCATCCGGTGCTGCGGTGCGAGCCGCCTGGAATCGCGCCAGATTTGCGCCGACGGGGTCAATCATTGGTCAGGCTCCTATCGCTTCAGGTTATTCGCGATGCCGAGCATCGTGTCGGTTGTCTGAATGGCCTTGCTGTTGAGCTCGTACGCACGCTGGGCGACGATCATATTCACCATCTCACTTACGATCTCCACGTTCGACGTCTCGAGAAACTTGTGCAGGGTCCGTCCCATGCCTTCGAGCCCCGGGGTGCCGGTTACCGCATCGCCCGACGCGGCGGTTACCTTGAAGAGGTTCTCCCCGATCGCGCTGAGGCCCGCCGGGTTTACGAAGCGGTAGAGCTGCATCTGGCCGACTTCCACGGGATCATCGCTTCCGGGTACCTTCACCGTAATCCGACCGTCCTTGGAGATGGTGAGGGAGTTTCGGATGAAGTTATCCGGCAGGATCACCTCGGGCATCACTCTGTAGCCCTGCGAGGTCACGAGCTGGCCGTTCGAATCGATCTTGAACGAGCCGTCGCGGGTATACGCGAAAGACCCGTCGTACATGAGCACGCGGAAAAACCCCTCGCCCTCGATGGCGATGTCGGAGATGTTCCCCGTGTTCTGCAGCGAGCCCTGCGTGAAGATCTTCTGGGAGGCGCCCGCCTTTACACCGTGTCCGACCTGCACGCCCACCGGCGTGAGCGTCTGCTCGGTGGCCGGGGTGCCGGCGGTGCGAATCGTCTGGTAGAGCAGGTCCTCGAAGTCCGGCCGGTTCTTCTTGAAACCGGTGGTGTTCACATTGGACAGGTTATTCGAGATGGTATCGATGTTGAACTGCTGACCGGTCATGCCGGATGCCGCAGTCCACAGGGAGCGCATCATGTCGGTTCTACCTCACTCGAGTCATATCGCGCGACTTACAGCCGCAGTACCTGATTCAACAGGCGGCCCGTACTCTCATCCTGCGCCTGCACTGCCCGCTGGTTTGCCTCGTAGGCGCGGTTCACCTCGATCATGCGGACCATCTCGGTGACAGGATTCACGTTCGCCTTCTCGAGAAACCCCTGCTGCACCACCGGGCGGTCTTCACCGTTGACAACCTCCGCGGCTCCGGATTCCCAGGTGGTGTTCCACATGCTTCCACCCTGCTTGCGCAGGTAGCGCGGCTCGCGCACATTCACGAGCTTCAGGCGCCCGACTTCCTCCACATCCTCCCACTCGTTCTCGAACATGGAGATGAGGCGTCGCGGGTCGTCGGGGAAGTTGTCACTTGCGTATATGGTGCCGTCTTTGTCGATGATGAAGTTATTCTTTCGGATCTGAATGGGCTCGCCGTCTTCCGAGAGCACCGGGTAGCCGTCCTTGGTGACGAGGAGGCTCTCGGGCCCCAGGAGGAAGCTGCCGTTTCGGGTGTAGCGCTCGCCTGCCGGCGTATCAACCGCGAGAAACCCCTCGCCCTGCAGGGCTACATCGAAGGGATTCTGCGTCTCGGAGAGCGAGCCCTGTTCGAAAATCGTGTAGGCTTCGTTCTGCGCAACGCCGGTGCCGAGCTTTCCGACCATCGGTGCGTTGTCCACCGAGCCAAGCGACTGACCGCGGTGCGGCACGCGCATCACCCCGTCGTCGTTCATGCGACGTATGAGCAGCTCGGGAAACGCCTTGTGCAGCGAGATGTCGCGCTTGTAACCCTCGGTGTCGACGTTTGCCAGGTTGTTGGAGATCTGGTCCAGCCTGTGCTGCTGGGCGACCATCCCGCTTGCGCCTGTATACAATCCTCGAATCAATGCACAATCCTCCGCGGCGGCCCTCCGGGCAAGCGGCTACGCCGCTGCCCGCCGACAATCGCCGGGCTGCCGTCTATAGTGATTATCGGAGGCCGCGGAGGGATCTTGATACGCGCGCGTCGGGGATTGTCTTTTTGACCACGGCCTTGCTATAGTACGCGGGAACACACGCCAGAATAGCTCAGTGGCAGAGCAGCTCACTCGTAATGAGCAGGTCCTCGGTTCGAATCCGAGTTCTGGCTTTTTTCGCCGTTCTTCGGCATGATATGCCCATGCGCTTCGATCGTCGGCGCTACCGACGAGTGCTCATGGCCGCGGCCGCCGTTCTTATCGCCGCGCTGGCGGGCCTAGTGGCGATATTCCTCTCATCGACAACACTCGATGAGGCGCGCGAGCGCGGAAGCATCACCGTTCTCACTCAGAATACCCAGCACGCGTACTACCTGCTTCGGGGCGAGCCGGCGGGCTTCGAGTACGAGCTGGCAGCGGCCTTTGCCGACTCCCTCGGCGTGGAGCTTCAGGTGGAGACCCGCCCCTGGTCCGAGCTCATCCCCGCGCTGGAAGCCGGCGACGGTGATTTCATTGCCGCCTCCCTCACCAGTAGCGAGGAGCGTCGGGACCGCGTCGCATTCTCGGATCCCTATCTCATTGTCAGGCAGCAGTTGATCGTCCACGCGTCCCGCCGCGGGGTCCGTGAGCTGGCGGACGTCAACGGCATGACCGTGCACGTGCGTGCGGGGACGAGCTACGAGAGCCGACTGCGCGAGCTCATCGCGGGAGGCCTTCAGGCAGAGCTGGTCGTTCATCGCGACCGGCCCACCGAGGACCTGATACGCGCAGTGGCGCGGGAGGAGATCGAGGCGACCGTCGCGGACACACACGTGGCTCAACTCAACCGCCGATACTATCCCGATGTGCGGATCGCCCTGGCGCTCTCGGGTCCACAGCCTCTGGTATGGGCCGTGCGACAGGGCGACGGAGCGCTGCGGGCGGAGATAGACGACTTTTTCGAGTCAATCAAAGACGACGGCACTTTCGACCGCATCTATGAGCGCTACTACGGCGGAACGGACGTGTTCGACTACGTCGATATAAAGGTGTTCCACAGACGGCTGGAGACCCGCCTTCCCCGCTACGAGAAGATATTCCGGCGGGAGGCTGCCCGATACGGCTTCGACTGGCGAATGATCGCGGCGATGGCCTATCAGGAGTCACATTATCACCCGCTTGCAACGAGCTATACGGGTGTACGCGGACTCATGCAGATCACATCGGTCACCGCCGCGGAGCTCGGCGTCGAGAACCGCCTCGATCCGGAGCAGAGCATACGCGGCGGTGTGGCGTACCTGCATCAGCTCCATGAGCGCTTCGACGACATCGAAAATCGGCGGGAGCGACTGCTCTTCGCGATGGCGTCTTATAACGTGGGCTACGGCCACGTGCGGGACGCTCAGGAGCTCGCGAGGCGGCGAGGGCTCGATCCGACAAGCTGGCAGTCCATGGAGGATACGCTGCCCCTGCTTTCCAACCCCGAGTATTACCGCGAGCTTCCCCATGGATATGCGCGCGGCCGCGAGCCCGTTCGCTATGTGAGTCGGATCCTCGAATACTACGACATTCTCAGGCGGCTCGAGCCGGAGCCCTCGCCTACAGCCGGCGCTCAAAATTGAAGAGCGTCGTGCGCAGATAGGCCACGGGCAGCCTCCCGAGCTCGAACGGCTGGGCCGCGGCAAGCGACACATCGAGATGAATTCGGCCACGGGATACCACGGCGCCGATACCGAGTCCTGCACTTCCATAGTATGAAGGGCTCGAGTCGATCGGCAGCGATCGCTGCGTTACTGCGACATCACTGAACGTGAACACACGGTACTGGTGGATCGAGATTCGGCGTCGTTCCCGCGGAGAAAACGAGGTGTCGAGGCTGCGCAGGATGCGACGCGAGAGCTGCGTGGAGAGCATACCCACGCGCACCGCCTCTATCTCGTTCGGCGCGTATCCCCGGACGCTCTCGAAGCCGCCGAGCTGGTATATCTTCACGAGCTCTTCCCGCCAGATATCGATCAACGTGTCGAAGCTCACGTGTTCCTCTATGCTCCAGTTCTCCCCGAGCAGATAGCGAAACAGCAATCTGTTCTGAAGCTCGAGAGAAACGGGATTCTCGAAGCTGTTCCTGAAACGCTCTGATACGGTGACCCGCCCGGCAACCCCGGAAACCTCGAGCTCCCGGTTCGGATCGACCGCCCTCATGTTGTCGTAGATGAGAAACACCCGTGGCACGAGGTCTATCCCCTCGTCGACGAGCTCGTCCTCAGAAAGGCTCCACTGAAAAGTATCCGTCACCCCGAGCGCGCTTCCGACCCGGGTGTTCGGGAGCACACCCACCGAGACCCGCGGCTCCACACCCCGGCGTCGTGAGACGAACTCCTCATCGGCGAACACATCGACACTGGTCGGGCTGAAGCGCGGGTCCACGTAGTCCTCGAAGTCCACGCGCTGGAAGAAGCGAAGCTCGGGCAGCACACGTCCGAGGTCGTAGGAGAACACCATCTCTCCGTTGATCTCGTTCCCGTTGACTGCGTAGCCGAGCGTGGTATCGATGCCGAAGCGGCCGAAGGTCAGCGGTATGGACTGAGTGATGGCCCCCGTCGGAAGCACGATTTCGAAGTCCGGACGCACGTCCGCGCGGAACGTACTGAGCTCCACGCGGGGCTGTGTCGTCTCGCGGACAGCGCTATCATCTCGGTCGCCGTCTTCGCTGTCGCTCTGAGCCGAAAGCGGGGCAGAAAAGAGCCCCGTCAGCAGAAGCGGGAGCAGCAGGAAGAGCGGATGCCGTCTTCGGATACAGGGGCGTCGCATGCAGGGTCAGGCTACCACGCCTTCACCGCACGACGAAAGCCGGCGCTGAGGCCCCAACGCGCGGCCGAGCCGCCGACCGGAGGCGGCCGTCCCCTACCGGCCTCGCCGGCTGCGGATCACCGCGTCGTTCGCTGAAGCGCCTCCTCGGCATGTGCCCGTGCGGTTCCCGCGCCGCGCTTGTGTACGAGAAGTCCGTACTCGATTCCGTCGGATACCGCCTGCCAGGACGCTTCGATGATGTTTGCCGACGCCCCGACGGTGCTCCAGCGCTCGCCGTCCAGGGTCATATCGACCAGCACCCTGGTTGTCGCGGCTGTTCCGTTTACACCGTCGAGGATGCGCACCTTGTAGTCGGCCAGCTTGACCTCATCAAAGCCGTCGACGACCGGCGAGAGAGCCTTACTGAGGGCACGGTAGAGGGCGTCCACGGGCCCGTTTCCCTCGCTCGCGGTGTGGTAGACATCCTCTCCGACCCTGACCTTGATGGTTGCTTCGGTTACCATGCCGCGGCCGTGGCGGTGCTCGACGATGGAGGTGTAGTCGATGAGCTCGAATGGCGCTTTGTATTCCTCTTCGCGGCGATGGAGCATCATGGCCACCGATGCCTCCGCAGCCTCGAAAGAGAACCCGCGGGCCTCGAGCTCTTTGATGCGCGCGAGCACATCGGCCACATCGCCGCCGGCCTCCATACCGAGCTCTTCCGCCTTGCTCAGCAGGTTTCCGCGACCGGAGAGCTCGCTCACGACGATGCGCATCTCGTTCCCCACCAGTTCCGGATCGATGTGCTGATAGGAGAGCGGGTTCCGCCGCATCGCGGCCACATGAATCCCGCCCTTGTGGGCGAAGGCGCTGCGGCCGACGTAGGCTGCATGGTCATCGGGCGGGAGGTTCGCAACCTCGGCGACGAAGTGTGCGGTGTCAAACACCTCGGCGAGGCGCCCGTCGGGCAGGCACTGCGCCCCCATCTTGAGCTCGAGGTCCGGCATGATGGAGCAGAGATTCGCGTTTCCGCAGCGCTCTCCATACCCGTTCATGGTGCCCTGCACGTGCACGGCGCCCTGTCGCACGGCTGCAAGCGAGTTCGCCACCCCGAGCTCCCCGTCGTTGTGGGCGTGCATACCGAGCGGGGTCTCCGGAAGTCGGGCACGAACCGACCGGAAGGCCTCCTCGATATCCCAGGGCAACCTCCCACCGTTGGTGTCACAGAGAACCAGGACCTCCGCCCCGGCACGCGCCGCCGCGGCGAGTGTTTCCAGGGCGTAGTCCGGATCGGCGGCAAACCCGTCGAAGAAATGCTCCGCATCGTAGACCACGCGTCGGCCCTGAGAGAGGAGGTACGCAACGCTTTCCTCGATGAGCCGAAGATTCTCCCTCTCGTCGGTGCGCAGCACGTCGCTCACGTGAAGGGTCCAGCTCTTGCCCACGACGGTGCATACCGGCGTCTCGGCATCGAGGAGGGCATGGATGTTTGCATCCTCCTCCGGCCGCTTGCCAACGCGCGCGGTCGACCCGAAGGCCGCAACCGCGGCGGTGGTCCAGGTCATCTCGCGGGCCCGGTCGAAGAACCCTGCGTCCTTCGGATTGCTTCCCGGCCATCCGCCCTCGATAAAGGCGACGCCGAGCTGGTCGAGGCGCTGCGCGATACGCAGCTTGTCATCGAGAGACAGCGAGAGCCCCTCGCGCTGCGTACCGTCGCGAAGCGTCGTGTCGTAGATATCAACTCGTCGTGTCGTGTCTGTCGTCGTGTCTGCCATCGTTTCCTCCGTGGTGTCGTGTTTCCCGGCCCCGAGCCTGTGCCAGGGCACAAAAAAACCGGGTCGAGAGTGTACACTCTGCAAACCCGGCCCTGGGATGCTCACCGCCCGACGGCGGCAGCATCCCTATGGAATAATGATGCTCTCGTGTGTGAGATATCTCGCTCTGCTCATACCTGCTGCTCCTCGGGTACCCGAGCGCTTACGAACTCCGGGCTTACCGGCGGCGCATTGGGTCCGCGCGACATGGCAACGATACCGGTTCGCACCAGCTCGATGATGCCATAGGGCCGGACAGCACCGATGAAGCTGTCGAGCTTACCTTCGTCCCCGGTTATCTCCACGATGATGGATTCGGGGTTGAAGTCCACCACCTGCGCCCGGTAGATCTCGACGATCTGCAGGAGCTCCGAGCGGGTGTCCGGACTTGTTGCCACCTTTACCAGCGCCAGATCGCGCGCGACGGAGGGATGCGGTGTGACATCCTCCACGCGAATCACGTTTACCAACTTGTAGAGATTGGCCTCTATCCGCGTGGCCGTCAGGTGATCCGCCTCGAGGCAGATGGTCATTCGCGAAACCCCCTCCTGATGGGTGTGTCCCACGGTGAGGGAATCGATATTGAAGCCCCGTCGCCGAAAGAGCGACGCGACCCTGTTGAGCACGCCGGGCTTATCCTCGACGTACACGGCAAACATTCTCATTACGGTGTCAGTCATGGCTTCCTCCTGGGCCTCGTCGCATCACATCGCGTCGCCGGCGGTCTCCACCAGCGGATTCTCCGACTGCGGTCGTCGAATCATGTTCTGGAGATCGTTTCCGCTTGGGACCATCGGATACACGGTGTCTTCCTGCTCGACGCGAAAGTCGACGACGACGGTGCCACTGGTGCTCTCGGCTTTGCGGATCGTCGCCTCCACCTCACCCCGGCTCTCGCAGCGCATCCCGGTTAGCCCGTGGGCCTCGGCGAGCTTGACGAAGTCGGGGTTCCTCATCGGGGTGGCGGAGTAGCGCTTATCGTAGAAGAACTCCTGCCACTGACGCACCATTCCGAGGAAGTTGTTGTTGATGATTGCAATATTGACGTCCAGGCCCTCCTGCGCGCATGTGGAGAGCTCTGCGGCGGTCATCTGGAACCCACCGTCGCCGGCGACGACCCAGACCTGCTTGTTCGGCTGGCCGAACTTCGCCCCGATACCCGCGGGGAGCGCAAAGCCCATCGTACCGAGGCCGCCCGAGGTTATGTGGTGCATAGGCAGATTGTGCGCGTAGTACTGTGCCGCCCACATCTGGTGCTGACCTACGTCGGTGACGAGCACCGCTTTTCCGCCGGTGTAATACGACAGGTCGTTTATCACATGTGCGGCGTAGAGGTGACCGTTATCGGGCAGGCGCTGGATGTCCCGTACCGAGGCTTCTCCCCGGAGATCGGACAGCCTCGAAAGCCAGTCCGCCCGCGGTTGAGCCTGTACCATCGGCGTGAGCCTGTCGAGTGTGTCACGGAGGTCGCCGACGATGCCCACATCCGCGCGTACGTTTTTGTTGATCTCGGTGGGGTCGATATCGATGTGGATCTTGCGCGCGGCCTGCGCGTAGGTCTTGATATTGCCGGTCACCCGGTCGTCGAAGCGCATGCCGAGGGCGATCAGGAGGTCCGCCTCCTGGATTGCCTGGTTGACCCACGACTCCCCGTGCATGCCCATCATTCCCTGGTTCAGCGGATGGTCGATGGGAAATCCGCCGAGTCCGAGGAGGGTCATGCCGGCCGGCACATTGGCCTTCTCCACTAACTTGCGAAGAGCCTCCTCGGCGCCGGACATCATGATGCCGTGGCCGGCAAGGATTACCGGGCGCTCAGCCTCGTCGATCATACGGGCGGCCCGTTCGAACTCACCGGTAGGAGCGCTGAGGTCCGGCCGATAGCCGGGCATGCGCACCGGTTCGAGGTTCGGTGACCAGTCGATCTCCGCCTGCTGCGCGTCCTTTGTAATGTCCACGAGCACGGGACCGGGGCGCCCGGAGCGCGCGATGTAGAAGGCTTCCCGCAGCGCGGATTCCAGATCCGCCGGGTCCGTAACAAGGTAATTATGCTTGGTAATCGGCAGGGTTACGCCGGTAACGTCCGTTTCCTGAAATGCGTCTGAACCGATCGCCGGCCCGGGTACCTGCCCCGTGATGCAGACCATGGGCGATGAGTCCATCATTGCCGTTGCGATTCCGGTGACCAGATTCGTGGCCCCCGGACCCGATGTCGCCATTGCAACGCCGACCTTTCCGGTCGCGCGCGCGTACCCGTCCGCCATGTGGGCCGCCCCCTGCTCGTGGCGCACCAATACGTGTCGTATCGGATACTCCAGCATGGCGTCGTACGCGGGTAGAATGGCGCCACCTGGATAGCCGAATACGACTTCCACACCCTCGCGAACGAGTGTTTCCCAGATGATCTGAGAGCCTTTCCTCCGCATACGAACCTCCTCTTGTCCTCTCGTCGTGCCTATGGCGCCGCCACGGGGCGCACCATGAGGATAGTTTGGTGAACGCTATGGATCATTAACGAATTAGTCAAGGAATATATGCAAAAAGATTGGAAAAAACCGTAAACTCATACGAAATGCGGGATCGGCGCGCATTGGCGCGGGCGGACGGCGCCGGCCCCTACTGCTGCTTGCGGCGTGAGTGAACGAAGCGGGCGAAGTCGTTTATGTTCTTGACGAGGATGTGGTCCTGCAGAATCTCCACTCGCCGTTGAGAGGCAAAGTGGTTCAACACTTCTCGGCTCTTCTCGGGTGATATCCCTGCCCAGTGGGCAACATCGTCCGCGGTGGTATAGAACCTCCGCTCGTCGCTTTCCTCTTCCGCCTCGGTTGTTCGCTGTTCGTCCTGCAACTCGTTGAGCATCAGGAAGACGTCGGCAACCTTTGCCTGCTCGTCCTCGAGGGTAAGAATCATGAACCGGCGCCGCTGGTCGTATATGCGCTTGGTGAGCAGCTTCAGAAGCTTGAGAGCGATCTGCGGATTTCCGCGCAGCAGGATCTCGAAGTTCTCGCGGTTGAACTCCAGGGCCCGGACCGGATCGAGAGCCATCGCGTTTGCCGAGCGTGGAGCCTCTTCGAGGATAGCCATCTCCCCGAAGATCTCTCCAGGTTGGAGTATGTCGATGGTCTTCTCGATGTCGCCAATGATCTTCGAGATTTGAACGCGTCCCTCCTGGATCAGGTAGAAGGAATCCCCCGGCTCGTATTCACAGAAAATGAGGTCTCCCTTTCTGAGGTTCACCGCAAAGCGTTGGAAGGCCTGCGAGTTCAGCTCCATGCTCAGACTTCCTCCAGCGCACGGACGGCTTTATTGACCTTCCGCTTGAGCCCTGCGTCGATGTCGGGCAACGAGAGGATTTTCTTGTAGAAGGTATCGGCGCGGTCCCCGTCGCCGTTTTCCTGATAGCTCTGGCCGATATAGAACAGCGCATCCGGCAATTCGGAAGCTTTTGGGTACTTCTGCAGAAACTGCGTGAAGTGCTTGATCGCCGCGTCGTAGTGCTTCATGTAGAATAGGCTTCGGCCGATCTCGAAGAGTGACTTCACGATGTATTCCTGCTCGTCCGCCGACTTCACGATCTCCTTGAACGCCTCCAGGGCCTCCTGGTATTCCTGCCTGCCCAGCATGCTGACCGCTTCGTAATAGCGTCGGGCGGAGTCGGAGAGGCTCTTGCCGGTCTGCGGCTTGGAGACCTCGCCCCCACCGACCCCTTCCGGAGCCGGTCCCTTTCCCTCACCGTAACGCTGGGCATATTCCTCGGCGGTCCGTGCAAGGCGGTTCGCCTCCTCGTGGAAGCGCCCCGAGGGATAGTAGGTCAGATACTTGTTGAACGCGTAGAGGGCATGATGGTACTGCTTCTTCTTCATGAAATACTGCCCGTTTCGGAAGAGGCCTTCCTCGGGTTCCATCTGCTCTTCGGCGAGGAGGTTCGAAACTTTCGCGTGAATGCGTCGCAGCTGGTTCGAAAAGACCTTGAGCATCTTCATGATGATGCGGGTGTTCTGACTGACGAGCTGCTCGAACTCGGAAACCGAGAAGGTAACGACATCCGTGTCGGATAGCACCACGGCGTTCTCTTCCCGCGGATACTTGCCGAGGGCGGACTTCACGCCGAAGAACTCACCGGTCTGGATGTAGTCATGCACTTCCTGACCGGTCTCGATGTCGTTGGAGTTCAGGCTGACCCGTCCGGCCTTCAGAATGAATATGCGGTCCGCCGTATCACCCTTGAAGTAGATGACCGAGTTGGCCTTGTAGTGCATCGCCTTGGGCACGGCCATTCCTCCTCGAAGCTACTCTAAACAACACTGACGGGAAAATCAAGATAAATGATCCAGCGTGTGTTGACGGTAGCTTTCTTTCGGGCAATGATTTCCCTGCATGGTCGATCTCCAGACGCACTCTACAGCATCCGACGGACTCCTGACACCCACCGAGCTCGTGGAATACGCAGCCTCCGTGGGCGTCACAGCCCTCGCTCTCACCGATCACGATACAGTTGCGGGCATCCCTGAGGCGCGTGAAGCCGGCAGCAGGTACGATGTAACCGTCATAGCGGGTATTGAGCTCGAGGCTGATTTCGACATCGGCGCGCTGCACATCCTCGGTCTTGGTCTTACGCGACTCGATGCGCGCCTCGAGTCCGGGCTCACCGTCCTTCGCGAGGAGCGCACCCGCAGAAACCTTGCGATGCTCGCGCGACTGGCAGAGCTCGGCGTCGAGGCCGGATACGATGAGCTCGTCTCCTATGGACACGGAGGCGTGGTCGGTCGACCTCACCTTGCCCAGCTCCTCGTCGACCGGGGTGTTGCCGAGCACTATCAGGATGCCTTCGACCGCTTCCTCGCCGACGGCGGGCCTGCCCACGAGCCGCGCTTCGCGCCGAGCATCGCCCATTGCATCAACCTCATCCACGATGCGGGGGGCCTGGCCGTGGTGGCGCATCCGCGAACCCTGCGGCTGTCCTCGTGGCGAAAGCTCACCGACGCGTTCAGCCGATGGAAGGCGCTCGGCCTCGACGGCGTGGAGGCGTATTTTGCGGGCGCCTCCCGCGACGTCGCGCATCATTACGCCCAGATTGCGCGTCGCCTCGGGCTTCTGGTGACCGCGGGCAGCGACTATCACGGTCGGTGGGGCCGGCCGGGAATTACCGGCGTCGGAATGGAGATAGACGATGCGTTTGCCGCCCCCTTCCTGCCGGAAGCCGTGCAGCGACAGGAGATTCCGAGATGAAACGTGCGGCGGCGTTGGTCGAGCACATCGGTTCGCGCGCACTCGTGCGGCTCGGCGGGCTTGCGTACGCCCTCGGATTCTTTTACGAGGTTCTGAAGGAAACGCTCTTCTTCGTGCGCCGCAAGAGCGTGGGCATCCGCGTGCTCACCATGCAGATCCTCTTCACCGGCGTGGAGGCGCTCTCCGTCATTGCCGTCCTCTCGGTGGCCCTCGGTGCGGTTATCATCGTGCAGGGGCTCAGCCTCCTGCCTCAGTTCGGTCAGGGGCAGCTCATCTACCAGATCCTCATCACGGTCATCACCCGCGAGCTCGGCCCCATCCTCACCGCGTTCATCATCATGGCACGTTCGGGGACCGCCATAACCACGGAGCTCGGGACCATGGCAATCAACCACGAGATCGAGGCCTACGTCGCCACGGGAATCGATCCGATCTCCTTTCTGGTGGTCCCCCGCTTTCTCGGCGTAACGATCTCCATCATCATCCTGAACGTCTACTTCAACGCCTTCGGGCTGCTCGGGTCCTACATGGTGACGCAGTTCGTGCGCCCCATCGGGTTCGTGGACTACTTTACCAGCCTGCTCGCAACCCTCGGGCTGGTCGACGTCCTCGCATCCTTCATAAAGAGCGTGGTCTTCGGCGCGATCATCTCGGTGGTAGCAACCTATTACGGCTTCAAGGTTGAGCGCTCCTCCACCGAGATCCCCCAGATGGCCATCAAGTCGGTCGGCCAGGGCTTCGTGCTGCTGATCGTGGCGAACGCGATCATTACCGCGGTGTACTACCTATGAGTGATATCGAAAACGGGCTCGCAGACACACGTGCGAGAACGCCTGCGCCGGCCGCCGCGATCAGCCTTCGCGGGGTGAGCCTGTTCTCGGGAACCGAGGCGGTGTTCGCCGACGTGTCGATTTCCGTACCCCCGGGCAGTACCACCCTGGTCATGGGACCGAGTGGGTCGGGCAAGTCGGCGCTGCTAAAGGTTGCCGCCGGGCTCATACCGGCGGATACCGGAACAGTAACGCTGCTCGGCTCTCAGCTCGGTACCCTCGCGAAACCTGATGAGCGTGAACTCAGACGCAGAAACGGCTTCGTCTTCCAGGACGCGGCGCTGTGGCAGAATCTGACCGTCTTTCAGAATCTCGCCCTTCCCCTGCAGTACCACGGGGTCACCGAGAACGCCGCCGAGGTGGCGAGCCGGGTTCGGGCCATGGCCGGCGATTTCGGCATGCAGCGTCGGATCGACCTCAGACCGGCGCAGCTCTCCGCGGGCGAGCGCAAGATGGTATCGTTTCTGCGGGCCATCATCCTCGACCCCGAGGTACTGTTTCTCGATGAGCCGACCAGCTTCGTCGACCACCAGGGCGCCGAGCTCATCATACGACGTCTGCGGGAGCTCAAGAAGCGGGGTACGACAATGGTGGCCAGCACCCACAGTGCCAAGATCAGCTCTCAGCTCGCCGATCACCTGGTCGTGCTCGACGCCGGCGGCGTCGTGGCGCAGGGCGCATTCGGGGATGTGGTGCACGCCGCCGACCGGAGGGTAAAAGAGATCCTCTCCGACGTGCTGAGCGAGACGGCGAGCTACGATACCGACATTCTCGACCTGCTCGACCCCGATGGCTGAAATGGAGGATACGTTGACGAGAGTGATAAGCTGGACTAGAGTGAGCGTCG
>JAAAOH010000341.1 GCA_009908925.1 Spirochaetota bacterium
AGCACGATCATCAGATAGGCCGAGATCATGACGGTCAGCGCGGCCACGCCGCCTATGGAAAGGTCGGGAACGTCGTCAGCAACCAGCGGGAAGGTCACCCCGAGTGCCAGGATGCCGTACACGGTCACGCCGAGAAGCATCGAGAAAAGGTTGCCCGGCGTGAAGAACGCCGGCTCCGTCAGACTGAAGTACGCGAAAAGGGCCGCCATGACAATAAGAAAGCCATAGCGAATCGCGAACCGCTTCCACGCTTCTGCCCGTGTGCGATCGCGTGCTCCCGCCTCGGTGTGGGTACTGGCTGTTGTTTCCATATCTGTTCGCTTACCTCCGATTCAACGGCTCAAGTTAGTAGTTTCACGGTTCAGGTGGTCTCGACCGGCTCAGGATTGTCCTCGGAAATGAAATGCAGCAGCTTCTCGCGGTCCATGGTCTCGTAGAACTGCTCACCTACGATCGCACCGCCGTTCATGACCAGAATCCGGTCGGCAACTTCAATGACCTCATCGAGGTCGGTAGCAATGACGACTGCGGTTCGGTCGCCGATATTGTCCCGCAGATACTGCCCGATATCGTGTCGCGACTTTATATCCACGCCCTGGAAGGGTTCGTCGAGAAGCACGAGCCGGAAGTTCTTCAGAAGCCACCTCGCGACGACGACCTTCTGCTGATTGCCGCCCGACAGGGCATCCATTTCGGCCTCTTCCGATTCGGTCTTTATCCCCATGGATTCTATCATGCGCCGCGACGCCTCGCGCTCTTCGCCCACCTTCATGATGCCCAGGGTCTGGAAGTCACGCAGGAAGGGCGCCGTTATGTTCTGACGAACGGTGAAGTCGGCTATGACCGCGTTATTGCTGCGGTCCTCGGGTACCAGAAAGACGCCGTCCCGGATCGCGTCGTATACCCCGCCCGGCCGGTACGGCTCGCCGTCGACCAGAATCTCCCCCGTCACCGGCGGCCGCACTCCGAAGAGAACCTCGGCAAGCTCACTCTTGCCCGCTCCGATAAGACCGGTGAGACCGACGATCTCCCCCTCATAGAGCTTCAGGCTCAACGGAGGCTTTCCGGGATCCACCACGAGATCGCGGAGTTCCAACCGTACTTTGCGCGTTGAGAGGGTGCTTTGTCGCTCCCGCACCTCGTGTTCGGGCATCTCGCCGACCATCGCGGTGACGATCTGCTTCACATCGAAAGGGTTCTCGAGCACCGCCGCGAGCTTTCCATCCCGAATGACTGCGACCCGGTCGGCAATGCGCTTCACCTCATGGAGACGGTGGGACACGTAAACGATAGACACACCCGTGGAGCGCAGCTTCTCGAGGGTCATGAACAGGCGCTCGGCCTCCTTCTCGGAAAGCGACGAGGTCGGCTCGTCGAGGATCAGAAGCTTCGGGTCGGTCGAGAGCGCGCGGGCAATGGCGATCATCTGACGATCGCTTTGCCCGATATCTTCTACGGGTAGGTCGAGATCCAGGTCGAGATCGAGCTGACTCTGAATCTCCTGGGCCCTCGCCTTCAGCTGCGCCTTATTGTAGAACGGGCCCCTGCCGCGGGCTATGAGCTCACCGAGGGTCAGGTTTTCGCCCACCGACATGCTCTGAACCACGCCCTGGTTGATGATCTGATGGACGGTCGCGATGCCGCGCCCATACGCGTCTTCCGGGCTCGCGAATCTGACAGTCCCGTCGTCGATTATGATGCTACCTTCATAATCGGTGTGGTATCCACAGATTATCTTGATCAACGTAGACTTTCCGGCGCCGTTCGCGCCCACGAGTCCGAGGATCTCCCCGCTGTAGAAGCTCAGGGAAACGCCGTCGAGCGCGCGTGTGGCCGCGAACGACTTTCCGATATCCGTTGTCCGCACAACCGTCTGGCGATCAGCCATATTCCCTAGCTCCCCGCTCACGTAGCCGACGACGCGGGCACCGCCTGGTCGGCCGGCGAAATGCCCGTCGCAAGATCGGCCACGGCTTCGATGGTCGTGTACTTCGTGTGGTTGATGATGAGCTCTCTGCCCATCCGAAGGCCCATCCGCTCGACCTCGGCCCGTGCGTCCAGATCCTCGATGTCGGCGATGTCCGAGACTTTCGCCAGCCCGAGGATGCGTCGGATCATAACCGACCCGGCAATACCCATGGCGTCGTCGAAGATGCGCGCGATGTTGCGCCTGCGATACTCCGCGTGAGCCTTCTCGCCGCCGGGGTAATCCCAGAAAAGGTCCTTCTCGGCCTCGAAGTGTTCCTTCCAGTAGCTCTCGAACTTGACCTCGAACTTGTTCCAGGTCTCCCGGATCTGATCGAGGATCCAGGTGCGGTACTCCGAGGGGTCGTTTCCGAGCAGGGTCTGACGATGGGCATGCGCGAAGTAGGCAAGAAACATGTTGCCGATGAACAGGGCCACGTCAAATCCGGCCGGACCGAAAAACGCGAACTCGGGGTCTATAACATAGGTCTTCTCCGCGTCGGCCATGATACTGCCGGTGTGGAGGTCACCATGGAGGAGGGCCTCGGCATTGTTCATGAACTTGTACTTGAGTTCGGCCTGGTGGATCTTCAATTCGTCATCCTCATGGATGAAGTTGATGTCTTTCTCGGTCAGCCGCTCATTGTACGCGTTGGTGTCGCTCTTGCAGAACGGATGGGTGAAAATGAAGTCCTCGGTGATCTTGCAGAGGTCGATGTTAATGAACTTCTTCACCATCTCCTTCTTCGTGCGATGGTCGAGGTACCAGTCCGAAGTGTAGAACAGGTTTTTCGCGAGGAACGTCGAGACGTGTTCGGCGAGGTTCGGGAAGTATTTCCCCTCGTTCATCTGCCCCCGAAGCACCGGATAGTCCTTGAGGTTCTGCATGAGCACGAGCGACATGTCGTGACTTGAGTGGAAAATCTCCGGCACGTGCTCCGGGGTGAGATCGGACTCGTTCTCGAGCGCCATGATCTCGAAGGTCATCCGCTCTTTCGGCAGCGGCCAATCCTTGCCCACGATCCGCAGGAAGGGAACCGCCTGCTTGAGAACCGCCGTCTGAGTCGGGTCCGACTTGTTGGTGATGAAGTAGACGAAGTTGAGGTTGCCGTCTCCGATCTCCCGGATGTCGAGGTTGTCGAGATCGCCGAGCACCTCTTTCGCCGCCGGCACGCTCTTGAGATAGTCGACCACGCTGTCTTCAGTTAGCTGCTTGTATTCCATGACTTGCCACCACTCTCTTCAGTTTACTCTTCGGATATACTCATCTGCTACGCTTTTGCGTAGAATATGTCCTTCAGGTTCTCGCTGTATGGAGCCTGCACCATGCCCCGGTCGGTAATGATGCCGGTAACAAGCTCGTTCGGCGTCACGTCGAAAGCCGGGTTCCGGACCTTGATACCTTCGGGGGCGGTGCGCCGCAGACCGAAGTGCGTGACTTCGTCATCGCCGCGCTCTTCTATGGTGATATCTGCTCCGGTCTGCGTATCGAGATCGATAGTGGAGAACGGCGAGGCTACGTAGAAGGGAATGCCGAAGTGCTTCGCCAGAATCGCCACGCCCATGGTGCCGATCTTGTTTGCCACGTCGCCGTTGGCCGCGACGCGATCGGTCCCCACGATTACCATATCGATGAGCCCCTGAGACATGATGTGGGCCGCCATGTTGTCGGTGATGACCGTCACGTCGACACCAGCTTCCTGCAACTCCCAGCTCGTCAGGCGCGAGCCCTGAAGCAGAGGACGACTCTCGTCGGAGTACACGCGAAACGCTACTCCCCGCTCATGTGCGAGGTACATGGGTGCGGTGGCCGTGCCGTACTCGGAGGTCGCGAGTCGGCCGGCGTTACAGTGCGTCAGCACACCGAAGCCGGGCTTGATCAGATCCACCCCGTTTTCGCCGATGCGCTTACACAGCTGTTCATCTTCGTGATGTATCTCTATAGCCTCTTCATGGACCACCTGCAGAAGCTCCGTCCCCGTGCCGGCCGCGCTCTGCTTTGCCTTCGCGACCACCCTCTTGAGGGCCCAGCTCAGATTGACCGCCGTGGGGCGTGCGCTGTCGAGGTAATCCGCGCGCTCCTGAAGCTTTTCGAGGAACTTCTCGCGGTCGAGACCGGTGTCGCCGCGCATGCCGACCACGAGGCCGTATGCGCCGGCAACGCCGATGGCAGGGGCTCCCCGTACCTTCAGCTGCTTGATGGAGTCCCAGACCTGCTCGATAGTCTCCTGCTTCTCCACGACGACATCCACGGGCAGCTGCGTCTGGTCGAGGAGGAGCAATTCCTCGTCAATCCATTCAATACTTTTCACGCGTGACGTATCACCCACCTGTGGCATGGTGCTGTCTCCTGTCTGATAGATTTATGCCGGAGAATTGAAGCCGGCGGGCCCGAGCGAATTGCTCGAGCCCGTCCCGGCGAACGGTCAGGTTGTGCGAAGTCGATTGACTTCTTAGAACATCTCTCCGGCGCCCATCGGAATCCACGGTGCGGTGGAAACGTCGGCCTGGTTGAACTCCGGGAATGCCTCGCGAAGCTCGTCCATGTTGGTGATGTTGTTCTCCCGCAGCATCTCCTGCGTGAAGATGTGCGTAGGAACGAGAACGTCGTTCGGAACCTCTTCGCCTGCCATCAGGAGCGCAACGGTGCGCACACTTGCCGCGCCGACCGCTGCAGGGTTGACCGCGGAGGTCATCACCCAGGGGCTTCCCTCTTTCGTCATGAGCTCGATGTCCTGCGTAGAGATGTCGACGGAGTAGATGTTCACCTCGTCGGTCATATCGAGCTCCTCGAGGGCCATCTGGATACCTTTTGCGAACTCGTCGTAGGGCGCGAGGTAGACGTCGATGCTGTCATTCGCGCGCAGAACGGCCTTGGCCTGGTCCGCATTCTTGACGGCAATCGGCGACTCGAGGGTACCGGTCTGCTCCACTATCTCCATGCCCGACGTTTCGCTGACCATTTCCTGGATGCTGCTGTCGCGCTTGTCCAGGGGAAGCACGCCCGGCGTGTAGACATAGGCGATGTTCGCCTCGCCGTCATAGTCTTCCCTGATCTGAGTGATCGCATTCAAACCGTGCTGAGGGTCGTTCTGTGCGATCTGCGGAATCTCGGGATTGTCGAGATCGACGTCGAACGCAACGACCGGGATGCCGGCATCGAGCGCTCGCTGGGCAACCGTCTGCAGCGATTCAGGCACGCCGTGCTGAATGACGATACCGTCGACACCCTGGTTGATAGCCTGCTCGACAAAGTTCGCCTGCGCCTGCGCATCGGTCTGCCGGCCGAGGGTGATAAAGTCCATGTCCATGAGCTGCGTCTGCGCCTCGGCGCCGGCGCGGTACATCTGCATGAACTCGCCCTCGAGCAGATAACCAACGTGTGCGATGGTCAGTCTCTCGGTTCCGTCGAAGGGCGCCGGAGCCCCCTCGAGCATAGTGACGTCGTCGCCTTCACCGCCGCCTTCTCCCTGGCCACCGGCAAATGCTCCCGACACGATCAGCGCGAACATAAGCAACATCAGCGTGATGTTTCGAAAACTACTCATGCCCACCTCCTTGATTGCTTGCGGTCTCATGACCGCCGTTAATGTAATCCCGCACTCCGAAGATACCGCGCATCCTGCAGAACGCCGTACCCTCCTATGTGTTGGATTTGACGCATTGTACCATCAGAATTCTACAGCTGTCAAAGATAAAGTCGCTGTTTTATCGTAATTTATGTTGATTGATGTGGGTTTGTCTCACATCACGCGATCGCGTCGACAACGGCGGCCGCCGCCTGGTCCAGCGCGGCCTGCGCCGGCAGATCACCGGACATGCACGCCACGAGTTTCTCCGTGACAGCCGGAAGGATCGCATTCATGCGCGGATGGCGCGGGAGCCGCGATGCCCTGTCGAGCATGCCTTCCTGCACCGCGTACCATGGAACCGTTTCCCGGTCGGCTGCATAGGTGGAGCTTCGGACCGGGCTGCCGGCGTAGCGCCCCACCTTCGCATCGACCTCGGGACCGGAGAGATAGCGCAGGAACTCGAAGGCTGCAGCCACATCCGGC
>JAAAOH010000199.1 GCA_009908925.1 Spirochaetota bacterium
GGTGGCAGATCGAGGTTCTCGAGCGCTACGAGTGGGTGTATTTCGAGGAAGATGCGGTGCTCGGCGGATTCATGGACCGGCGGATGCTCGGGCCGGGGGAAGGTGCCGGGAGCGATTCCGGCGGTGCGGGTGGCGGCGCGCCGGGCGGGGCTGTGGTGATCGACTACAAGAAGAATCGCCTCCCGCCAAAGAGGGCCTTCCGGGTCGCCTCGGAGGAGCCCTCGCAGGTGGAGGAGCTCCAGCTGCCCCTGTACACCGAGATTCTCACACGCCTCGATCGGAGGATAGCGGGGCTCTACCTGTATTCGGTGGAGAAGGGGAGCTATCTTCCGGTCTTCGGCGAGGGTGAAAAAGCGGCACTCGATGAGAAAGGGCTCGAAGCATCCCGGGGGGCGGCCCGTCAGGCGGCGGAGAGCATGCTCGGGGGCCTGCGGCGCGGAGACTTCCGTTTCCCCGACCCCCGAGGTGGATGTGAGTCCTGTTCGTTCCCCGGTATCTGCCGGGCGAGATTCGTAACGGGGTAGATGCGAGGTGGCGCAGCGCAAAGTTACGCTCGACGAGAAACAGCAGGAGGCGGTCGACTCACGCCGAAACGCCGTTGTCACGGCAGGGGCCGGTTCCGGGAAGACGCGCGTTCTCTCGGAGCGATATCTGCGTCTGGTGCTCGATGAGAAAGTCTCCGTCGACCGCATCCTCACGCTCACGTTCACCCGAAAGGCCGCCGCAGAGATGTACGAGCGCATCTTCCGCAGCCTCAGCGAGTATCGCGAGGATCCCTTCGTCGCCGATCAGCTCGGGCAATTCGAGACCGCGCACATCTCCACCGTCGACAGCTTCTGCGGCCAGATCGCCCGAAACGGATGCACGCGCTTCGGGGTGCCGACGAGCTTCCGCGTCGACGAGGAGGAAATTAACCGCCTCTCCGAAGATGCGGCGCTCGCGTTTCTACTCGACAACCGGCACAACCCGGTCCTCGCGCGATTCATCGCGCTCAACGGCTTCGACTCGGTCCGGGCAGACGGCTTCGCGATGCTGGCCCGGGACTACGTGCTCGTCTCGAGAGCGCAGAATCCCGCGGCGTGGCTCTCCGCCCAGATGCAGGAGCTCGGGCGACTGTATCGCCGGCGCCTCGGCGAGCTCGAGACGGTGCTGGCAACACTGATGTCGCTGGAACCTTCCCCGAAGGCCATTGCGACGGCGCAGGACGCACTTGCCGGGCTTACTCTCGACCCGGACTGGGACCCGGCGCGCATGGATCGGCCGCCCGAGGGGCTCGAGGACTTCGTTGCTGCGGCATCCGCTATCAACAAGCGCACCGGTGGCAGCAAGGCCGACTCGGTCGATATCTACAAGTCCTGCGTCGACGAGATCAAACGGCTCAAAGAGGAGATCAACACGCTCGTGGATACCTTTCTCGTGCGCGATGACCTCGCCGAGCTCTATAATCTCGTCGGATCCTTCGAGGAGCAGGTGCGCGCGGAGAAGCGTCGACGCGGGCTGCTCTCCTATCGGGACGTGATGGAGCTCGCCGTCGACCTGCTGAAGAGCGATGGCGGACTGCGCGAGTACTACAGCGGGCGCTTCCGCTTCATCATGATCGACGAGTTCCAGGACAACAACGAGCTGCAGAAGGAGCTTCTGTACCTGCTCTCACTGCGTCCGGGCGCCGAGCCGGAGAGCGACGGAAGGGTGAGCGCGGCGCAGCTCGACCCGCAGAAGCTCTTCTTCGTGGGCGATGAGAAACAGTCCATCTATCGTTTCCGCGGCGCCGACGTGAGCGTCTTCAAGAGCCTCTCCGAGGAGCTCGAGGCCGCAGGCGGGGACGCGCTCGAGCTGCCCTTCAACTACCGAAGCGCGCCCTCGCTCATCTCCTTCTTCAACGCTGTCTTCTCCCGGACAATGGGAGGAGCAAGCGCAGACTACGAGGCCCGCTTCGCGCCCCTGCAGGCGCCGGAGACCGACCGGGTGGAGACCACCGGCGCCGGCGCGGCCTCCGACAACGCCGCCGCCGGCGACATCCGGGCTCGCGTGCGAATTGCCTGGAAGCCGCTCGAGGGCGGGGACGGAGCGGCCCGCGGGACCGGGGACGACGCCGCGGGCGCCGGGGACGCGGGGGGCGCTGGGCACGGTGACGCTTCCGGCGCCGGCGCCGCGGACGCCCGGGCTGAGGCCGAAGATCTCCTCGACCGCGATGAGGCCGAGGCCTACTACGTGGCAAAGAGCATTCGCGACGCGGTGGAGGCGGGCGAGTGGACCGCACGCGGCCCCGAGGGTGAGCGCGCGGCGGGCTACGACGATGTCGCCATCCTCATGCGTTCGACCAGTAACCAGCGCCACTACGAGCGCATGCTCAGGCTCTTCGGTGTGCCTTACTCAACGCAGAGCGTGCGAAGCCTCTTCGAGTCTGCGCCCGCCTACGACGTGTACAACGTCCTCCAGCTCTGCGTGCATCCCGAGGATCGTGCCGCCTACGCCTCGGTTCTCCGATCGCCCCTGGTGAACGTCTCTGATGATGCGCTTGCGCGGCTCCTGCTCGGGGACGCCGAGCCCTTTGCCGCGGCGGCGGGGGATGAGCTCTCCGAAGACGATGCGGCGAAATACCGCCTCGGGGTCGAGCTCTACGCCGAGCTGGGAGCCCGCGTTGACGAGGAACCCGTCTCCGATCTCGTCGAAGATCTGTGGTACCGCTTCGGATACCGCTATCGGCTCCTCGCCTCGCCGGCGCTCCACCCGTACCTCGAGTACTACGATCACCTCTACGAGCTTGCCCGGACGATGGACGACCGGCCGGCGGTGGAGTTCGTCGACGCGGTTCGTGAGAACCTGGGTGTGTACGGGCGTCAGCGGGATCTCGAGGTGGTGCGTGACGAGCAGCGCGGCGTGCAGCTCATGACCATACACAAGTCCAAGGGCCTCGAGTTCCCCGTGGTCGTACTGGCAAACACCGGGAACATGGGGCGCAACACCGGCATCGGTACACAGCCCTTCTACCTCTCGAGCCGCTTCGGCCTCACCGCGAGCATGCCCGCCGCCTCGGCACCTCTCTCCGACGGCCGGAGGGTGAATTATTTCTTTGATGAAGGAGAACGGGAGAACCGCGAGATGGATCTCGCCGAGCTCAAGCGGCTGCTGTATGTCGCGCTCACCCGTGCGGAGTCACATCTGCTCGTGACCGGGGTCTTCAACTCGCAGAATCAGCAGCAGGATCGCCACCTGCTGAACCAGCTCCTCACCGCGCTCGGCATCATGCCGGACAACCCGGCAGCCGGGGCGACGCAGAGCAGTGTGCCCGTCGACATCGACATCATCCCCGATGTGCCCCGCTCGCGGACCTACGGCGTTCCCGGCTCCCGCCCGAGCGTTTCGCCCGAGACCCTGCATGAGCGATACCGGCGCGCCGCGCGGGTGGAGCGGGCGCCGGTGCCGGACGAGATATCCGTCACCGAGCTCGCCGAGCGTTTCCATGCCGGCGCCCTCCACGAGGCGACCGGCGGCCCGGATGCCGGGGCAGGCGTGGAGCTCCCGGCGGTGAAAAGCGACGGCCTCATCGAGGAGCGAGGTCTTGCCGGGTTTTTCGGCAGCCTGACCCACTACCTCATCGAGAGCGCATTGAAGGCGGGCCGCGGTGCCGCTGAGGGCGGCGGCGAGCCGGTGGTGCCGGCATTCGTCGAGCTCCCGCCTGCGCTGCGCCGGGAGGCTCTGCGGCATGAGGTGACCGCCGATGAGTATCAGCGCATCGGTGCCGACGCGGCGGTGCTCGCCGGCGACTTTCTTTCATCATCCCTTGCTTCGAGGATCGCGGGAGGCAGGCTCGAGAGTGAGGTGGCCTTCGTGCTCTATCGCAGGGTCGGCTCGAGACCGGCGTGGATACACGGCCAGATCGACCTGGTGGCGGTTGACGCCGGGGCTGGGCCCGCGCCAGGCGCAGCCGACGCGCCCGGCGCAGCGGTCACGGTGATCGATTTCAAGACCGACCGCGCCTATCGCCCGCGGGCGCACGAGCTGCAGCTTGCCCTGTATCGGGAGGCAGCCGCCGAGCTCTACGGCGGTGAGGTGGCGGCGCTGGTGTACTATCTCAGGAGCGGAACGGTCGAGAACGCCGGCCCGATGCCGGAATTAACGGAAGAGCTGCTCACCGCGCGGGCCGATCAGGCCTCGAAGACCACGTAGCGGTACTGCAGGAGCCCGCCGAGCAGGCCCCGCTGAAGCGCATCGCCTCCGTACATGTTGTCCCAGAACGGTGTCTTCAGCCCGAGCAACGGGATGAGCGGCGCGATGAGCCGGATCACCCTATCCCGTGGGCGGCGGAGCTCGACATGCGGGGTCAGGTCCCGGTTCTCCAGGCGCTCGAGCCCGTAAGTGCCGGCGATTGCGGTGAGACGATCAACCGTCAACAGATTGTGGGCGTGCCAGCCTCGCGCGAAGGCCGCCACCGTCGGCGACTCTGCAGCCTCCGGGGTGGCGAGCATATCGTCGACGATGACAAGCCGTCCCCCCGGCCGCAGGACATGCGCGACACCCTCTATGACTGTTTCGGGATGGCTCGCGTGAACGAAGGATTCGATCATGTAGACCAAATCGACGCCGTTCTGCGGGAGCCGCGAATGATAGAGGTCGGCGTCGCCGTGATCGTCGACAGTGAACACCGCACCGGAGCCCCGGCGCCGTGCCTGCTCTATCGCAATGTCACGCTGAACCCGGCTGTTGGTGATGCCCTGGTAGTTTGCCCCGAGATGGCGTTCGAGATACGCAATCGTCCCCCCGACCCCACAACCCAGATCGATGGCCAGGGACTCGCTGGATGGAAGGGCAACGCCGGAGATCCCCGCGGCCGCGTCGTTTGCCCCGGGAGACCAGTGCGCCTGCGCGAGCTTGCCGAGCTCGTCGAGAATGAGGCTGTCGACGTAGTTCATCGCCTCCAGGCGCGAGGCTATGCCGGGGGCCCACACGGCACGATGGATCGAGCCTGACGCCGACCCGAGGCCGAAGGTGAGGAATCGCTTCGTGTTGGCATCGTAGTACTCGGCCGTATCGCTAGCCATGGGGCGATGCGCGCTCTCAGCTGCTCTCGGTCTCGGCGGCACACTCATGGCAGACACCGAAGAACTCAACGCGGGCGGATTCGAGTCGGTGCCCGTCGATGTCCCTGCGGTGGCTGTAGCCCTCGAGGTCCGGCATGGGGAGATCGTAGATACGGCCACAGCCGCGGCACATGAAATGAGCGTGCTGCCCGTCAGCTGCCTCGTAGCGGTCGAAGGTGCTGCCGAAGTCCAGCTTGTGCACGTAGCCCTGTTCTACGAGTATGGAGAGGTTCCGATATACGTTGCCGAGGCTGACCGTCGGAAACTCCTTGCGCAACTCATCGTAGAGCCAGGTTGCGGTCGGGTGCTGTTCGGTCGACCGGAGCAATTCGAGCATGCGGCTTCGCTGTTTGCTCCGGCGCAGTTTTTTGGTCACGTCTATATGCTAAGCACGATGGTCGTATTGGTCAATCTGCACATGCGGACCCCGCCTGTTCAGCCGGCAGGCATCGTGCTACGATGAGCGGCCGTGGACGACGTATATCAGACGGCCTCCGGCCGAAGCATAGATGAGCATGTGGAGCTTCTGAATCGCATCGTGGCCGAGCTCGGTCGCGTGATCCGGGGCAAGGAGTCCTTTCTCAGGCAGCTGGTGGGCTCTCTTGTCGCGGGCGGGCACGTTCTCATAGATGATCTTCCCGGGCTCGGCAAAACGACGGTGGCAAAGACGCTTGCCCTGCTCATAGGATCCGACGAGACGAAACACGAGCCGGTCGCGTTCCGGCGCATCCAGTTCACCCCCGACCTGCTTCCCTACGACATCACCGGCGTGGATGTCTTCGATCCCAAGACGCGTGAGTTCGTGTTCACCCCGGGGCCGGTGTTCGCAAATGTCGTGCTGGCCGACGAGATCAACCGATCGACACCGAAAGTGCAATCGGCGCTGCTCGAGGTCATGGCGGAG
>JAAAOH010000047.1 GCA_009908925.1 Spirochaetota bacterium
CGCCCGGCGGATCAGTTTTCGGCAGCCCCGGCCAGCGCAGCGGCTGTCTCGGCATCGGTGACGAGTACCGTCGCCATGCCGGAAGCCAGGGCCGCGGACAGCGCCGGCGCCTTGCGCGCGCCTGCTGCGACCACAACGGCATTCTCGGCGTTGCGCATACGCTCGGCATCCATTTTGATCATCCGCTCATCGAGCTCCGTGCTTACAAGGCTACCGGAGGCGTCGATAAAGGTAAAGTTCATGGCCGCCACCGCACCCGCCCCGCGAAGTCGGGCGAGCTCATCGGGCGGGATGATCTCGTACTTGAACACCGAATCCTCCTCGCTCAGCCCGCTCACCCCCACCAGGAGGGTTGTGACCTTCTCCCAGGCACGAAGCACCCGAACGAAGTTTCCGTCCGTACGAATGGAGCGGCTCGTGTCTGCGGTGTCGAGGATGGCGGGAGTGTTTACGAGGTAACTCGAACCGCCGAGTTTGCGGGCGAAGCGCGCGGCAATCGCGTTCGGGTAGATGCCGGTTTCGACCTCACCCATCGCACCGATGATCGGCACGACATCCACGCCGCTTTTGCCGGTATCGGGCAGATGATCGGCCACCGCCTTGAGGGTCTCTCCCCAGCTCACGCCGAGATAATCACCGCTCGACACCGTGCGACCGAGGAGCTCGGCAAGAGCGCGCGCCATGTCGAGAAAGATCTGCTCGCGGCGGGCGGAACTGGGTACCACGACACACTCGCGGAGCCCGTAGGCTGACTCGATCGCGGTCTCGAGCTCCGCGTGGCCCGCCTCCGGGTCGTGGATGCGAATCTCCACGATACCGTCCTGCTTGGCGCGCGAGAGCCCGCGGGAGACAGTGGCCATGCTGATGTTCAACCGCTCGGCAATGTCACGCTGGGTGAGCTCATCGACGTAGTACATCCGCGCGATCTTGTGCAGAAGCCGTTGTCGTCCCACATGCCCTCCGGGTCACGAGATACAGGACGGGCCCGCGCCCTGGCGCGGGCCCGCACAATTATGCAGCAAGAAAGCGGACCGGATGCTCGAGGAGCGACCGCAGGGTGGCGAGGAACTCCGCTCCCTGGGCGCCGTCGATCACCCGATGGTCGATCGTCAGGCTCAGTCCGAGCGTCTTGCGTTCTCCGATGGAGCCGTCCTCGTGTCGCACGAGCTGCTCCTCAATCGAGCCCACGCCGAGTATGGCGGCCTGGGGCGGGTTGATGATAGGCGTGAAGGTCGTAATGCCGTACATCCCAAGGTTCGTCACGGTGAAGGTGGCACCCTCGAGTTGCTCCGCCGCGATGGACCGGTTGCGGGCGGCGGAGGCGAGCTCACGCACCTGCGCGCCGAGCCCGCGGAGGGAAAGGGTCTCCGCCTGCCGGATGACCGGCACCATGAGCCCCTCGGGCATCGCCACGGCGACTCCGAGGTTCACCGTGCCGTACTCCACGATCTGCTCCTTCTCCATATCCACGGTTGCGTTGACACCCGGATGGCGTCGGAGCGCCTCGACTGTCGCGCGGAGCACGAAGTCGTTGACCGAGAGCTTGTTCTCGGGGTCTTCCTCGTTGGCCTCCACACGCATCTCGAGCAGCCGGCTCACATCGGCATAACCGTTGAGGGTAACCGGCGGGATGTTCCCGTGGCTCTGCTGCATGTTCCGGGCGATGGCCCGCCGCATACCGGAGAAGCGCTTTGCCTCGCCCTCCGGAGCAGGCCCGGTCGGTGCCGATGCGGCCGCGCGTCTCGACGGCGCGGGAGCTGCCGCTGCGGGGCCGCGCTCCGCTGCGGCAAGCACGTCCTCTTTGGTGATGCGGCCCTGCGGCCCGCTGCCTTTCACCGCCGAAAGGTTCACACCCTGCTGCTCGGCGACGCGTCGCGCAACCGGGGTCGCGTTGACCGCGGCGCCCGCTCCGGCGCCTGCGGCTGCGGCCTCTTCCACGTCGCGCCCCTTGATCTCGCCGTGCGCGCCGGTAGCTTCGACCGTGGTGAGATCGATGCCATGACGCTCGGCAAGCGTGCGCGCCCAGGGTGTCGCGGCGGGCTTCCCGCCCGCAGCGTCGGTCGCGTCCGAGGTGCCGGCCGCGGCGGGGGCAGCTCCCCCCGCGGCGCCGGTGTCGCCGGCTCCGGTCTCGCCGCCACCGGATGCGGCGGGCTGCTCGCCGGCCTCTCGTGGGGCCTCGTTCGCCGGCGCACCGGCCTCCCCGCCGCCGGCGGCACCCCCGGCCTCCTCGGGCACTTCCTCGCCCTCCTCACCGATGTAGCCGATGGGCTCGGTGACGGGCACGGTCTCACCCTCGCCGCGGGTAATCTTCAGGAGGACGCCGGAACGTTCCGCCTCGACCTCCATGGCGACCTTGTCGGTCTCTATCTCGAGGATGGCCTCGCCGGTTTCGACCCTGTCGCCTTCCTGCTTCAGCCATCTGATGATCTGTCCTTCTTCCATGGCCATTCCGGCCTTGGGCATGATTACGGCATCTGCCACGGTGGAGCCTCCTTAGTCGAGCAATTCCTGGACCGCAGCCTTGACCTTCTCCGGCGTCGGGACCGCGTGCTTCTCGAGGTTCGGGTTGTAGGGGATCGGGGCGTCGGCGCCACCGATTCGCTTGATGGGGGCGTCGAGGTAGTAGAACGCCTCGCTGTCGGCTATCTGCGCGACGAGCTCGCCACCGAAACCGCCGAACTGAACCGCCTCATGAACGACCATCGCTTTGCCCGTCTTGGCAACGGATTTGATGATGGGCTCCGCGTCGAGCGGGCGGATGGTGCGAGGGTCGACAACCTCGATTTCGATGCCCTGGGAGTTGGAGAGCTCCTCGGCGACTTCCATCACCATGGGAAGCATCCGGCCGTAGGTGACGATGGTGAGGTCGCTTCCCTCCCGCTTCACGTCGGTCTCCGAGAGCGGGATGTAGTACTCTTCCTCCGGCACGGGCCCCTTGCGCCGGTAGAGGACCTTCTGCTCCATGAACACGACAGGATTGTCGTCGTAGATGGAGGACATGAGCAGGCCCTTGGCGTCCTGCGGTGTGGAGGGGATGACCACCTTGAGCCCGGGCACGTGGGCGTACCAGGCCTCCATACTCTGCGAGTGCTGGGCGGCGGCGCCGGTTCCCGAGCCCGCCGGCGTGCGGATGGTCATGGGCACGGTGGCCCGGCCGCCGAACATGTAGCGGATCTTCGCCGCCTGGTTGGCGAGCTGGTCCATGCCGACCGCGATGAAGTCGCTGAACTGTATCTCCACGATCGGGCGCATGCCCGTCACCGCTGCGCCGGCGCCGGCGCCGATGAGCGCGCCTTCGGATATGGGCGTGTCGCGCACGCGCTCGTCTCCGAACTCCTCGACCATCCCGACGGACACGCCGAAGGCTCCGCCGTAGACGCCGATATCCTCACCCATGAAAAAGACGTCTTCGTCCTTTCTCATGGCGGTACTCATCGCCTCTTTTACTGCTTCTGCGTATGTGATCTCTCGCATTTTGTCTGGCCTCCGTTATGCGTATACGTCGGTGGTGAGTAGATCCAGCGACGGTTCCTCGGCGTCCTCGGCAAACTTGACGGCCTGCTCGATGTTATCGGCGGCCTGCGTCTCCATGCCGTCGAGCTCTTTCTTCGTGAAGAGCTTCTCGTCCTCGAGCACCTTCCGCATGCGGGGAATGGGATCGAGCTTCTTCCAGTCTTCGATCTCCTCCTTGGTGCGATAGCGGTTGGCGTCGCTCTTGGAGTGGCCCTTATAGCGGTAGGTGTTCGAGATGATGAGCACCGGACCGGTCTCCCGTGCATGCTGGCGGGCCCACTCGGCGGTCTTGTAGACCTCGAAGATGTCGTTCCCGTCCACGTTTACGCCCGGGATGCCGTAGGCCTCCGCCCGCTTGGAAAGATCCTCGATATTGAACGCCTTCTTGCGGCTGAACGACATTGCGTACTGGTTGTTCTCGCACACGAACACGACCGGCAGGTCCCAGATCGAAGCCAGGTTGAGGGACTCGTGGAACACTCCCTCGTTCAGTGCGCCGTCACCGAAGAAGGAGACGACCACGCGGTCTATGCCCTTCATCCGGGTCGTGATGCCCGCGCCGGTTGCAATGGGAATGCCGCCTCCGACGATGCCGTTTGCACCGAGGTTTCCGCGCTCGACATCGGCAATGTGCATGGAGCCGCCCTTGCCCTTGCAGTAGCCCGGCTCTTTGCCGAGCAGCTCCGCCATCATCCGGTTGAGCTCGGCGCCCTTGGAGATGAGGTGGCCATGTCCGCGATGGGTACTCGTCATGAGATCCTCGTCCTTCATGGGCCCCATGATACCGGTGGCGGTGGCCTCCTCACCGGCATAGAGGTGGGTCGTGCCGTGCACCATGCCGCGTGAGAAGAAGTAGGCAACCTTCTCCTCGAAATTGCGGGTATGGAGCATCTTCATATACATGTCCTGCAGCTTCTCTTTTCCCAACGACTTCGCAAGCGTCGTGGTCTGCGCCATCTTGTCCTCCCGAATATGGATCACGTGCGAAAATGCAATATCTTTCGCATTGTGAAAGTTCTTTCACCAAGGTACCCTGCTGACGCCGGGAGTGTCAAGCGCCGGCTTATTCGCACGCCCGAGTACACCCAATCGATCTGAACGGTGAGGTAATATTCACTTATGTGCACGCCTATTCACATTTTTCAACTTTTTCCTTGACAGATACCCGGTATCGTCCCACAATACGGTTTAATAACAAACGTGAGCATGTGCTCACAAACGTGAATAGCATGAACGAAGACAGATTGGAGCTTCTGGCCCAGGTTGCCGTGTGGTACTTCGAAGACGGCATCGATCAAAACGCAATCGCCGAACGCATAGGTCGATCCAGGTCGATGGTGTCCCGGATGCTCGCCGAGGTACGGGAGCGGGGAATCGTGGAGTTTCGGGTGAACTATCCCCTCCGCAGGGACCATGCCCGTGAACAGGCCATCGAGGACTACTACGGCATCGATCAGGCATGGGTGCTCGGCGCGCCGCCGGAAGCCGACGCAGACACCCGCGCACGTATACTCGGTAAGCTCGGCGCTCGCTGTCTGCAGTCGCGGCTCTTCGACGGCGTCCGAATCGGGGTCGGGCTCGGCGGGTCGGTGCAGGAAGTCATCAGAAACATGCCGTCCCTCGAGCTGCGTGAGGCGGTGGTAGTGCAGCTTATCGGCACGTTGAGCGCCCGACACCCGGAAATCGACTCCTCGGAGCTCACCCGCATGCTCGCCGAACGACTCAACGCGGAGAGCCGCCACGTGCCCTCCCCCGCAATCGTGAATACCCGGGTCACCGCCGACTCCCTGCTGCGGGAAAGCTCGATACAGCAGGCACTCGAAGCAGCCCGGAACGTCGACGTTGCCCTCATCGGCGTCGGCACCATGCTTCCGCGGCCATCGTCGCTGCATATGCTCGGCTTCGTTCCCCAGGCCGACATCGACACCATCAAGGACCTCGGGGCGGTCGGCGATCTGCTGATGCGCTACATAGACCCCGACGGCAAAGAGATCCATATGCCGGGAGACCGGCATGTCATCGGCGTGCCCCTCGAGGCGCTGCGTGAAATCCCGTCGGTAATAGCGGTTGCCGCGGGAGAACCCAAGGTCGAGTCTCTGCGGGCGGCGCTTGCGGGCCGGTACTTCGATGTTCTCGTAACGGATGCGGACACCGCGGACGCCCTGATGAGCGGCAGTTCGCGAGATGACATGAGCGGCGGTGCCCGGACACAGAGGAGAGAGATTCATGGCTAATATCGGATGGCTACTGCTGGCACTCGCGGCGGTGTGGGCGCTTCAACTGGTGCTCTCGCTGTACCAGTCGAAACGCTTCCACCGCAAAGTCTTCGAGCTCCGGAA
>JAAAOH010000242.1 GCA_009908925.1 Spirochaetota bacterium
GGCACGATGCGATCACTTGCCTCGAGGAGGCTGTCGCAGGCCCCGATCCCGACCAGGCCGCAGCAGGCGTTCCCGACGAGCTCGGCATCCTCCACCTCGGGCACGAGCACATCGACGCCGCTCATGTCCGCCTTCATGCGGTTCCACACGGGATTCTTGGCCTGCCCTCCGCACACGCGCAGGGCATCCACCTCGCATCCCGCCTCCGCGAGCACCTCGAGCGAATGGCGGATCGTGAACCCGAGCGATTCCACGACCGCACGTCCGAGCTCGGCGGGCCCGTGGTGTGAATTGAGCTCGAGGAAGGCGCCGTTGTCGAAGTTCCAGCCGTCGAGTCCCCGTGGCGAGGGAACGAACAGCGGCGCATCGGCAGCCGCCGATCGAATGTCCTCCAGGATATGCACATACCCCTTGTCCTGCTGCCCGGTGATTACACGGAACCACTCGAAGGCACTCCCGGTGGACTCGAGAATGGCGGCGATGTTGTACATGCCGGCGCGGACGTGGGGAAGCGTTCTCAGCCGAGGATCCGTCACCGGCGTCGGCGAGCAGTAGTTGATGCCTTCCGAGGTTCCCGCCCGGTCGCAGGTCCTGCCCGGGGCCAGGCTCGCGGTGCCGACGAGGCTCATGAGAAAATCGGAGCCGCCGGCAACCACCGGCGTCCCTGCGGGAAGCCCGTAGCGCCCCGCAGCCGGCGCCTGCACCTCTCCGATCCGCTCACCGGTGTGTACGAAGGGCGGGAAGCGATCGGGGTCGAGGCCGTAGGCGGCAATGGATTCGCCGTCCCAGATATACGGGGTAAACTCGTCGGTGGGGGATATCGTGACGACCTCGCCGGTGAGCAGGTAGTCGACGTACTCGGGAAGCGATAAGAAGTATCGGGTGCGCTCGTAAACATCCGGTCTCTCCGCCGCAAGCCACGCGGCCTTCGGCAGGAAAAAGGAGGGCTGCCCCGACACGCGACGCTCACGGCCGTCGTTCCACACGAGCACGGGCTCGAGGGCTGCTCCGTCGGCATCAATGGGCACGAGGGTCGGACCGTGGCCGCTTACCACCACCACGTCTACGGCCGCGAGCGGTCCGATTTCCCGTAACACGTGGGCGATAGCTCCGTGGCGTCTATCACCGTCCCAGACCGATACTGCCCGTGGATGATCCAGCACACGCTCGGTTGAGATAGTTCGGATGCGGCCGTCCCCGTCGACAAGCGCGCCCTTTACCGTGGATGTACCAACGTCGATTGCAAGGATGAGCGGCAGGTCGCCGGACACCGGATCCCCCTGTCACGTGAATTGCGGCAAACGGTAGCACATCCCCATACCCCGGTCAACAATCGCCCCGTCGAGTGGTATCTTGAGAGTATGCGTCACTTCATCATTGCTCTACTACTTGCGATCGTAATAGCAGCGCTGCCGCTGCACGCCTTCGGCGGAAGTGAGGACGAGCCCCCCGAGATCGACTACGTCTCGGTCATGCTTCCCGATACCGCTGACTCGCATCCCCTCTATCGAATGATCGTCGACGGGGCCGAGGCGGCCGTCGCCGAGAGGGAAGACCTCGAGGTCGAGGTCATCACCGGCGTGCGACGCGGGGACCCGCGCCTCGCCGAGCGCGCCGGTGACCGCCGGGTGGCGCTCCTCGTGGTGGGTGGCGGGGCGTTTCTCGAGGATGGAATACGAGCCGCCGCCGAGCATCCGGGGGCGTCCTTTCTCCTCGTCGACGGCGAGGCGCCGGGGTTGGCGAATGCGGCAGGGCTTCTCATAAACAGGCGCGAGCAGGCGTTCCTCGCCGGCTACATCGCCGGGCTGCGCCTCGGAGAAGAAGACCCCTCTGGTGCCGCGCCGGGCGAGTCGGCGGCCGCGGCACCGGCGACGGCGGGGCTGCTCATAGAAACCGGCCTCTACATGAGCGAGGACGTCGTCCGCCCCGCCTATCGCCTCGGCCTGAAGGCCGCGGCCGACGGGAACCAGGCGCGCACGAAGCGCCTTCCCGTCGGCGCCCCGGTCTCCGTCGTTCGCTCGCGGATCGAAGACTTCGATGCGGACGGCATTCCGGTGCTGATGCCGGCCCTCTACGCAAACCGGTCGGCCGCCATGCGGGCCCTGCGGGAAACCGACATGGACATCATATGGCTCGACAGCAAGCGGCCGCCACGCGGAGAGGACCATGCCCTCGCCGCCATTGCACTCGAGATCGAGGACGCCGTCGCCGCGTTGGTCGCGCAGATTCTCCACGCCGGTCCCGAGGGCGTCGAGACCGTGGAGGCGAGTTTTCGCAGCGGACGGATGACACTCAACACGGACTTCGATCGCTTCGAGTCCGCGTTCGACGCCGAAACGCGCGGCAGGATCGAGCACATGGCCGAACGCCTCGAGACCGGCGAGCTCAGTCTGCGGATGCCTCCGGCGCCAGCTCCACCCCGTGACCCACGAGATCAATAACCGCCCGGTCGAGACGCGCAACGCGCAGGGCCAGTCGCTTCCGGAAGCCCGCCACCCGCTCCCGCGGCGAGGCGAGGTTGAGATTGCCCGGCGAGCCATCTGCGCTGCGCCGGGCGAGCGCCTCGCGGGGATCCGGCGGGGTCACGGAGTCCAGGCTCGTTCCCACCCTCCGGTAGGCCTCGCGGAACGGCACGCCCTCGGCCACGAGGTCGAGGGCGGCATCGGTGGCATACACCTCGGCAGGAATCGCACGGCGCATGGCCTCGCGGTCGACTACGAGCCCGGACACCGCCGCCTCCATCGCCGTCACACAGGAGACTGCAACATCGAGCCCCTCCATGAGCGGAGCCTTGGTCTCCTGCACGTCACGGTTGTATCCGGCCGGGAGTGAGCGCATGACCGATTTCACCCGCTCGGATACAGCCCCGAGGCCGGCGCACTTTCCACGCACGAGCTCGAGGACGTCCGGGTTTTTCTTCTGCGGCATGATGCTCGAGCCCGTGCAGAGGCTATCGGGCAGCGAAACGTAGGCAATCTCGGGAAGGGAGAAGAATATGAGGTCACTCGCCGCCCGGCCGAGCGTAATGCCCACCTGGTCGAGCGCGTCGAGGAGGACGGCCTCGCCCTTCCCCCGCGATCCCACGGCGTAGAGGACGTTGTTCTGCACACGCGAGAACCCGAGAAGCCGCGCGGTGAGTGAGCGGTCAAGCGGCAGCGGCACGCCGTAGCTTGCCGCCGCGCCGAGGGGACACTGGTCGTGATAGTCGTATGCCGCATCGAGGAGGGCGATATCGTCGAGGAGCTCCTCGGCAACTGCCGCAAGCCACAGCCCGAAGGTCGAGAGCATGGCCGGCTGCATGTGGGTGCGCCCCGTCATGACGGTGCGGGCCTCCTCTTCCGCGCGGTCGAGGAGCCGTTCGGCGAGGCCGAGAAGCCCCTCGCTCGCGAGATCGATCGCCCGGCGGGCGAAGAGCCGCAGTGCCGTGGTCACCTGATCGTTTCGCGAGCGGCCGGTGTGTACCTTCTTCCCGGTCTCACCGAGCTCGGCGACGAGGCGATTCTCGATGGCGGTGTGCCCGTCCTCGTCGGCCTCGGTCACGGTGAACCGGCCCGCCGCATGATCCTCTATGACGGCAACGAGGGCCACCTGCAGGCTCTCCCGCTCATCGCCCGTGAGCACGCCGGCCGCTTCGAGGCCTCGCACGTGCGCGATGCTTGCCACGCAGTCGGCGGGTACGAGCCTGCGGTCGAGTATGTAGTCCGTGCCGACGGTGAATCGGGCGATCTCGTCGTCGAGCTCACCGCCCTTGTCCCAGAGCCGTGCCAAAAAGTCCTCCTCTCGAGGCGGCGGCCGGTCACCGGCCGCATGGCGCTGCGATCCGCGGCGCGCGCCGCCGCTCATGCGTGGGTGAGCTCGGCGGTCTGCATCACGAGCTCGTCCCCCGAGCGGGAGACAATGATGCGATCGCCTTCCTTCACCTCGCCTGCGAGTATCTTCTTCGAGAGCGGATTCTGCAACAGGTTCTGGATGGTGCGCTTCAGCGGCCGCGCACCGAAGGCCGGATCGAAGCCGCGATCCCCGATGAGGCGCTTTGCCTCCTCGTCGAGCTCCACAGACATCTTTCGTTCGGCAAGCCGGTCTGCGAGGTGCTGCACCTCGATGTCGACGATGCGCACGATCTCCTCTCGGCCGAGGCGGTTGAAGGTGATGATCTCGTCGAGGCGATTGAGGAACTCCGGCTTGAAGGTGGCGTGAAGCAGCCCGTCGATCTGATCGCGCACCGAGGAGAGATCCTCGGCCTGGAGAATCATGTCACTCCCGATGTTGCTCGTCATGATGATGATGGCGTTTCGGAAGTCAACCACGCGCCCCTGTCCGTCGGTGAGCCGCCCCTCGTCAAGAAGCTGAAGCAGCACGTTGAACACGTCGGGGTGTGCCTTCTCGATCTCGTCGAAGAGGATGACCGAGTACGGCCGCCGGCGAACGACCTCGGTGAGCTGTCCGCCCTGCTCGTATCCGACGTAGCCCGGGGGTGCACCGATGAGGCGTGAGACGGAGAACTTCTCCATGTACTCGCTCATGTCGATGCGGGTGAGCGCCTTCTCGTCATCAAAAAGAAAGTCTGCAAGCGTCTTGGCGAGCTCGGTCTTTCCCACGCCCGTGGGGCCTATGAACATGAAGGTGGCCGTGGGCCTGTTGATGTCCGACAGTCCGCTCTTGTTCCGACGGATCGCGTCGGCCACCGCGGTAATCGCGTGGCCCTGACCCACGACCCGTTCCTCGAGAATCGACTCGAGGCGCAGGAGCTTCTCCATGTCCGAGGCAAGCATCTTGCTCACGGGAATACCCGTCCAGGCCGAGACCACGCCCGCGATGTCCTCCTCGGAGACCTCCTCGCGCAGGAGGGTTTCCTCACTCTTGAGCGACTCGAGCTTTGCGGTCGCCTGCGACAGCTCCTGCTCGGTCTGCGGGATGAGCCCGTGCTTGATCTCGGCCGCCTTCGCGAGGTTCCCCTCGCGCTCGTAGCGCTTCTCATCGGCGGCGTAGCCCTCGAGCTGGGCCTTGAGCTCGCGGATGCGGTCGATGATGTGCTTCTCGTTCTGCCACTGCAGGTGCTTGGCGTCACGGTTGGCCTGCAGATCGGCAAGCTCTCTCTCGATCTTCTCCAGGCGCTCCCTCGAGGCATCGTCGGTTTCCTTGCCGAGGGCCTGCTTCTCGATGTTGAGTTGCAGAATCCGCCGGTCGAGCTTGTCGAGCTCGGTGGGCTGACTCTCGATCTCCATCTTGAGGCGGCTTGCCGCCTCGTCGACGAGGTCGATCGCCTTGTCCGGAAGGAAGCGGGAGGTGATGTAGCGGTCGGAGAGCATGGCCGCGGCGATGAGCGCCTCGTCCTTGATGCGCACCCCGTGGTGCACCTCGTAGCGCTCCTTGAGACCGCGGAGGATGGCGACTGTGTTCTCTACGCTCGGCTCTCCGGTGAACACCGTCTGGAAGCGCCGCTCGAAGGCGGCGTCCTTCTCGATGTGCTGGCGATACTCGTCAAGCGTGGTTGCCCCGATGGTGCGAAGCTCTCCGCGTGCGAGGGCGGGCTTTAAGAGATTGGAGGCGTCCATCGAGCCCTCCGCGCTTCCCGCGCCCACGAGGGTGTGGAGCTCGTCGATGAAGAGGATAATCTCCCCGTCGGACTCGGCGATCTCATGGATGACCGCCTTGAGGCGCTCCTCGAACTCGCCGCGGAACTTGGTTCCTGCGACCAGCGCACCGAGGTCGAGCTGGAGGATGCGCTTGTTCTTCAGCGAGTCGGGCACGTCACCGCCGACCACGCGCTGGGCAAGCCCCTCGACAATGGCCGTCTTTCCCACGCCCGGGTCGCCGATGAGCACCGGGTTGTTCTTGGTGCGGCGG
>JAAAOH010000123.1 GCA_009908925.1 Spirochaetota bacterium
CGCAGACGGTGCCGATCTTGCGCGGGCACCGTGTATGAAACGGGCATCCCGACGGGCGATTGCGGGGCGAGGGGACCTCACCGCGCAGCGCAATGGGCCGGTGGCGTGCGGCCGGGTCGGGCGTCGGCGCAGCGGAGAGCAGCGCTTCGGTGTAGGGATGCGACGGAAACTCGAGAACTGCCTCGCCGGCTCCCTGTTCGACGATTTCTCCGAGATACATGACGGCGATGTGGTCGGCAAGGTAGCTCACCACCTCGAGGTCATGCGATATCACGATGTAGGACGCTCCCTCTGCGGCGCGGAGGTCCTTGAGAAGGTTGATGATGACCGCCTGAACCGATACGTCCAGGGAAGACGTCGGCTCATCGGCTATGACGAGTGCCGGATTCGGCGCGAACGCCCGGGCAATCGCTACCCGCTGTTTCTCTCCGCCGCTGAGAAAGGCCGGCCTTCGGTCATAGTAATCCGCGGTCAGGCCGACGGCCGTGAGAAGCTCCTCGACCTGAGCCCGGACCGCGGACCGGCTGCGGCGCTCGCGGGACAGCTTGTGAATCGTTCTGCCGATAGTCTGTCCCACGGTGCGATACGGATTGAGCGAGTCATCGGGATTCTGGAATACGGTCCGGAGGTTCCGCAGCGTCTCGCGGTCGCGCTTCTTGAGCTCGAGGCTGACGGGCTGGTCGCTGAGCTTCAACTCGCCCTCGTCGGCTTCGATGAGCGCGAGAATGGATCGCGCAAGGGTGGTTTTTCCGCTGCCGCTCTCGCCCACGAGGCCGAACGTGGATCGTTCATTGACCTCGACCGAGACGCCACGCAGGGCCTGCACGCCCGGAGAGCGTCGACCAGTCAGACGATCGAGCGCCCGCCTCTCGCCGAACCGCTTGCTCATGCTGTGAGCGCTCAGCACGAGCGACCGGCTTGGCCCCGCAGCACGTTCGGTCCGTTCCAACGTCTCGAACGGAGTGATCTCTCCCGCGGCTATCTCGCGCCAGCGCCAGCAGCGGACCGAACGCCCGTCACCTGCATCCTCCAGAGGAGGCTTACTCCGCCGGCACATGTCGGTCGCGACGGGGCACCGGTCGGCGAAAACACAGGCGGAGCTCCGGGCGCCGAGGCCCGGCGCCACGCCCTCGATGTTGGTCAGCCGGGCCGTGCTGCCTCCGGTCGAGGAGGGGAGGCAGGCAAGCAGCCCGGCGGTATAGGGGTGGCGCGGTCCGGCAAAGAGCTCGTGCACCGGGGCGCTCTCCATTACCTCTCCCGCATACAGGACGGTGACGTAGTCACAGAGCTGCGCAACGGTGCCGAGATCGTGGGACACGTACAGTGCGGCCGCCTCTTCCTCTTTTATGAGATCGCGAAGGAGATCGAGGATGACGGCCTGGGTGGTCACGTCGAGGGCGGTCGTGGGCTCATCGAGCACGACGAGGCGGGGGCGGGTGCTGAGCGCCATCGCGATCATGACACGCTGGACCATGCCGCCTGAAAGCTGGTGGGGATAGCGTGAGAGCACCTGCCCGGGATCCGCTATCTGTACGTGCCGCAGCGCCTCCTCGGCCTGTCTGTGCGCCTCCGCGGTGCTTATTCCGAGATGACGCTTCGTGACCTCGGTCATCTGCTGTGATATTCGAAGTGAGGGGTTCAGCGAGTCCATCGTGTTCTGCGGCACCAGCGAAATCTGATTTCCCCACACCTCCCGAATCGCACTGTCGCTGACCAGGCGCAGATCCTGATCGTCAAAGATGATACGCCCGTCGGATATCCGTGCGTTTCGCGCGAGATAGTGGATCATGGCCATGGCTACTGTGGACTTGCCGCTGCCGCTTTCGCCCACGAGGCCGTGAATCTGCAGCGGATTGATGCGCAGATCCACACTTTCCACGGCGTTGAGCCACTCGCGTCCGATCCGGTACTCGATGGAGAGGTCTTTGACGCTGATTACCGGTTCCGTCATGCGCGCTACTCCTCGTTCCGCAGAAGACGACGTACGCCGTCGGACATGAGATTGAAACTGATGATGAGAACCGCGATACCCAGAACGGGATACCACAGCTCCCACGGCGCCTCGCTGATCTGCGTTCTCGCATCCAGAACCATGCGCCCCCACTCGGGGGAGGGTGGCTGCACGCCGAGGCCCAGGAACCCGAGGGAGGTCACAAGGATGATGGCGTAGGACAGCCGCAGAGATGCTTCCACTACCAGCGCCGGGAGCACGCTCGGCAGAATCTGGCGGAAGAGGATGTGCATCGTACCCTCTCCGCGCAGCTTTGCCTCCTCGATGTAGCCCCGGTCGCGCACCGATAGAGTCGCACTCCGCGCAATCCGGGAGATGATCGGCACGTAGATCAACACGATGACCGTCGTGAGGCTGATGTTGCTCGGTCCGAGAACGGCTATGAGGCCGCTCTGCGAGGCGGAGAGCAGTGGCACGATCGTGGAGATCATAACGAGGGCGAGGACCATTGCCGGGATGGAGATCAGGCTGTCGAGAATACGAGAGATGATGTCGTCGATGAGTCCGCCCACGTACCCGATGAAGAGCCCGAGCGATGAGCCGATGATCACCGAAATGATCGTGGCCACAAGAGGCAGGCCGATGGTCTCGCGGGCGCCCCAGAGCATACGGCTGAAGATGTCGCGTCCGCGCTGGTCGGTGCCGAGCAGGAAATCCGCGGACGGCGCCTGGCTGGTGAGGGCCCGGCGACTCTCCCCGCCGATATCTGTGCCGCGGATTATCTGATCGTAGGAATACGGTGCGAACAACGGGCCGAAAAGCGTGAGAAAGACGAAGATGACCACACCCACTGTTCCGATGAACGCAAGCGGGCTAGCGGTAATCGCGGTTCGCAAACGAGAGCGCCGTTTCGGCGCCGAGCCTGGAGCCGGGGCCGCGTGGGCCCCCGGCTCCGAGTGGTCTTCTTCTGCCATCCAAGTACTTACCTGAGATCTACCTCTGTGAAGTCAGTCCGTCCCGGGAACGAGTGAAGCACAATACCCTCCACTCTGTCAGCATGTGCGGCGACCACCGGGCGGAAATACGGGATGATGACCGGCCCGGACTCGAGGAAGATCTTGCTCATTTCGTCGTACAGCGCCGCCCGGGCGTCTATTTCGGCAGTCCTCGACGCTTCCTGAGCAAGTTGTGCGAGCTCCTCGTTGTCCCATCGCGATTCGTTGAAGGCGGCGCCTTCGGTGTAGGCAACGCTGAGGTACTCCTGCGGGGTGGGCCTCGCGCCCCACGCCGTCATGCCGAGCTGGGTGTTGAGCCAGTTGTCGTCGCCCTCGGCGTAGTAGACGTTCTCAGGTACCACGTTGAGCTCGACGTAGATGTTGGATTCCCGCCACTGCTGCTGCAGGAACTCCGCCACCAGCCCGTACTCGAATGTATCTCCCACGTAGAAGGGGATCTCGATCCGTGCCTCCCCGTCTACCTCCACGACATAGCCGTTTCCGGTGCCGTCGGCCAGCACTGCCGCTATCAGCTCGCGCGCCCGGGCGGGGTCATGCTCGCGGTTGTCCTGAGGGTTGTACAACTCGCCGTAGGTGGGGCCGATCGGATCATTATTTGCCACCGTCCCTGCGCCGTCGAGGACGTCGAGGTTGATGAGCTCGCGGTCCGTCGCGAACTTGAAGGCCTGGCGAACGCGAACGTCCTCACCAATGGAGCCCTCATCGGTCCGCACGCGCACGACAGGGTGTGTGTTCGTTGGCCGGCTGAGCACGGTCGCGTTCGGCACCTGCTCCAGTGCGGGAACGAGATCGTCGGGTACCTTGATGATGAAGTCCAGCGCCCCGCTTCTGAACGCGTCCAGCTGCGACTGATCATCGTCGAAAAACACGAGCTCGATGCCGTCGAGGGCCGGCGCGCCGCCCCAGTAGTTCTCATTGGCGCGGAAACGGGCGCTCTGGTCGACGGCATACTCTTCGAGGACGAAGGGGCCGGTTCCGTTGAAACTGGCATAGGTATCTTCGCCCTCGCCGAACTCGTTTACCGCCTCGCTCTCGCTCGAGAGCACCATGGCGAAACGGGAGGCGACACCGTAGAGGAAGTCCGCATTTGGTTCTTCGAGCCTGAACACGGCGGTGAGGTCATCGGCGGCCTCCACCGTCCAGGTTGCGCTCCCGTCTTCGTTCTGTCCCATGAGGCCCACGATGGATGATCCTTCGGAGACCAGCCGCTCGAACGTGTAGACGACATCCTCCGCCCCGAATGAGCTGCCGTCCTCGAAGGTTACGCCGGAGCGCAGATCGAAGGTGTAGGTAAGTCCGTCCTCGCTTACTTCCCAGTCGGTCGCGAGGCTCGGCTCCAGGGTGCCGTCGGGTAGGATCTCGACGAGATAGTCGTACTGCAGGCGATTGAACATGACCTCGGGATCATTGGCGCCGAGGGCTGGGTCAATGGTCGTGAGCTTTCGCAGTCCGATGCGCAGGGTCTTCTCCTCGGGTTCTGCCTGCTCGGCGTCTGCGCCGCAACCGACGAAAAGTGCGATAGGCAGCAGCAGAAGCGCACCGACGAGAAGACTGCGGACAAGAAAACGTGATTTCATTTGTGGGCCTCCAAATCTATTCAACCGGCACTCCCGCGCGGGCTCTGTTCCGCATGAGGGCCGTGCCCGGTGTCGTCTGAAGATACTCACATAAACGCGCCCCGGCGACCCCGGAGAGCAACCCGGCACCATGGAAATATGGTAAGAAATTATCGATACCCGTTTACATTATCGCAAAGTTATCATAGAATCCCGGTCAACAACTACATTCGGCCCCCAACCGGGCAATCGCACGAAAGGAGAATCACGCGATGCGAAATACGATTCTGTTCACACTTATCGCAGTGTTCGCCATGGGCGCACTCATCAGCTGCGGAAACGGCGAGGAGGCCGCTGCCCCCACCGGTTACGCTCCCGACCAGACAGTCGAGTCCTACGCATACGTCCACGGCGGATACGTCGGTCAGGCCGTCGTCACCACCGATGCCGAGGGCAACATCGATGCAACCATCGACGAGGCCTTCCTGCCCCATACCCTCGCTCACGTGGACATCGAGTCCGATGAGTGGAACGAGGACAACACCGTAACCTACGTAGTCCGCGGTGAGACCAACTACGTGGCACGCTGGGTTGCCTACAACGGCACGAACTTCGTCGGTAACACCGTCGGCACCTCACTTGTGTACGTGCCCGCAGACGATTCCGGCAATCCCGCAACCGAGGTCAACCAGAATATTCTCGAAAAGACCATCATCCGTAACGAGGCCAACATGGAGGCATGGTTTACCAGCATTACCGACGGCGCCTTCCAGGTCTTCACCGAGTACGGCGGCGATCCGATGACCGTCACCGAGACTCCCTACGGCGGACTCACCAAGCGCAACTCCGAGTACTGGAACTTCGGTCTCGGATGGGAGGGCAACATGGAGGAGATCCAGGCCGCCGCCGAGCAGTACGGTGTGGGCTATACCCTCGATGACATGTCCCGGGATCCCGACGAGGGCATCTGGAGCCTCGCCGATGCCACCACCGGCGCCACCGCCTCGGACTTTCCGGACTACTTCGCCCTGATTCAGCAGGCCGTCGCTCGCCTCGAGATGCAGTAGTAGTTCATCCCAGGACAAGACGTCTCTACGGGGCCGCGGTCATCTCGATCGCGGCTTCTTTTTTTGGTGCGCCCGGCAGGGCGCACCCACTTGGGAGTGAGAGTCTCCTACAGGCCCGACAGGGGGAACTGTTAGCCGAACGCCAAGGGTGTCCACCGTAAG
>JAAAOH010000113.1 GCA_009908925.1 Spirochaetota bacterium
AAGACCCGCGTCATGGGCTCCCAGCTTCTCGTGCAGCTCTACCGCAACTACGGCCTCGCCCCGACACCCATGAACTACGGTGAGATCTACAGCGCGCTGCAGACCGGCCTCATCGACGCACAGATTAATCCCCTGTTTGCGGTCTATAGCATGGGCTTCTACGAGCCGACCGAGCACTTCACCCAGATGTGGGCCGAGCCCTTCATCGGTATCCCGACCGTGAACATGCAGCACTTTGACGGGCTTCCCGAAGAGATGCAGCAGATGATGCGGGATTACTGGGCCGACGCAGTGGTTCCGGCAGCCGAGTGGATCGACGAGCGCAACGCATCGGACCGTGCCAAGATCGAAGAGGAGAAACCCTCCATCGAGTGGCACGAGTTCACCGACGAGCAGGTTGCCGAGGCAACCGAGATGGCTCGCGACATGGACGATACCTTCGTCGATATCGGTGGCGAGGGCGCAGCTGAGCTGCTCGAAACCCTCAAGGCCGACATCGAAGCCGCCAAGGCTGCGGTAGGTGTCGACTGATCTGAGTCAGAGTTCGAAGTTCGGAGGCGGCGTGGGTCAATCGGCCCATGCCGCCGTTCGCAATCGGGGAGAGCTGGAGAACATAATCGCATGAGTGACGACCAGACCGAAAAGACATCGACTCCACGAGTATTCTCGTTGGTGGTGGACTGGTTCGAGGTGAGCGCGCTGAGCATTTCCACCGCGCTGCTCGCAATGCTGCTGATCGGCAACGTGATCGCGCGCACCTTCTTCCAGGCGATCTATTTTGCAGAAGAGCTATCCGAGTTCCTGATTGTCTTCACTACGTTCGTGGGTGTGAGCTACGCAGCCAGAAAGGCCCGGCACATTCGCATGGGGGCGTTTCTGGATTCGATGCCACCCAGGATGGAGAAGGTATTCATCTACATCATCTCGACGATCAACGCCTTCGTGATGTTTCTCATGGCCTACTACTCATGGAATTACATGATGAACGCCATGAATATGGGACAGACGACGCAGGCGCTTCGCATGCCGTACTGGATTACCCTGGTGATCGTGCCGATCGGGTTTTTCTCGGCCGGAGTGCAGTATGTGCGGACGGTGTGGAAGAACATCAAGGAAGAGGACGTCTGGCAATCGCCCGAGCAGCAAAGTGAATACGAGGAAGAGGTGTACTAATCATGACGCTCATGTGGGTAAGTATGGTCGTGATGCTGTTGATGGGCTTCCCCTTCATGGTGCTCATCCTCGGCTCATTGATCCTTCAGCTCCAGGTCAACATGCCGATGTTCAACATGAACGTCATCGTGCAGCAGGTGCTCACCGGACTGACTCCGCCGGCCCTGCAGGCCGTGCCGATGTTCATTCTCGGCGCCGCAATCCTGACCTCCGGCAAGGCGGCGAGGCGGCTGATCAACATGGTACGGGTGCTGGTGGGGCACGTCCCCGGTGGTCTTCCCATTACCACGAATGCGAGCTGTACGCTCTTCGGCGCGGTATCCGGCTCCACGCAGGCAACCGTTGCGGCCATCGGCGGTACGATGCGCCCCATGCTTCTCGAGGCGGGCTACAAGAGCCCGTTTACGCTCGCGCTCATTATAAACTCGAGTGACGTTGCGCTGCTGATACCGCCGAGTATCGGATTCATCGTCTACGGGGTCGTCACCAACACGTCGGTCGGAAAGCTCTTCCTTGCCGGCATCCTGCCGGGAATCCTGATCTTCCTGATGTTCTCCGCCTACGTGTTCGTGTACTCGCTGGTCAACAAGGTCGGCACCGCTCCGAAAGCCACGGGGAAGGAACGGATCACTGCCTTCAAGGAGGGCTTTCCGGTCCTCGGATTCCCGTTCATCATCGTGGGCGGCATCTACGCCGGTATCTTCAGCCCGACCGAGGCAGCAGCAGCGGCCGTGCTCTACGCGCTGTTCCTCGAGACGCTGGTGTACCGGACGATGACCTGGAAGAGCCTGGTGAAGGTCTTGCTGGATACCGGTGTAGTCACCGGTGTGGTCTTCGTGCTGGTGGGGGCGGGGCAGGCCTTCAGCTGGCTCATCAGCTTCATGAAGATACCGCAGGAAGTCATGCCGATGATCCTGGGAGTCGACCCGAGCCGACTCGAGGTCATCATCGTAGTGGTCATCGCCTACTTCGTGGCCTGTATGTTCGTGGATCCCATCGTGGCGATCTACGTCTTCAGCCCGATTTTCGCGCCCTACGTCATTGCCACCGGCATCGATCCGGTGTTCCTCGGTGTGCTGGTTACCCTGCAGGCGGCCATCGGCTCGGCAACCCCGCCGTTCGGGTGCGACATATTCACCGCGCAACTCATATTCAGGCGGCCCTATCTGGAAGTCATTCGAGAAACGCCGCCGTTTATCATTATACTGATCATAGCGACGATCCTGATCATCGCATTTCCCGAGATTGCGACCTTCCTGCCGGACAATATGCTCGCGCAGCCTACGGGCCCCGGGGGCTGAGGTCCGGAGAGGTGAGGGCGTGGACCCGTCGGCCGGAGTGTCCTCGGACACCGGTCGGCGGATTCCCGGAGCGTGATACGTAGATGCACGGGTTCCCCGGCGAAGAGCGCGAGTACGGTTTTACCGAAACGCCGGTCAAGCTTCTCATGCAGCGGCGCATCGAAGATGTGCTGCTGGTGTGCAGTAAGTACGACCGATTCATGCTCGAAGAGGACGGACGGGTCGACGAGCAGATCTTTCAGGAATACGTCTCCCTGAACCTGCGATATCCCCCGAAGTTCACCCAGGTGTATACCGAGGCGGATGCATTCGCGCTCCTCGGTGACCAGCATTTCGACCTCGTGATTTCCATGTTGAACATGGGCGGTCCGGATGCGGTGCAGCTCGCCGAAAACGTGTGCAGCCGCTACCCCGAGTTACCGGTGGTGCTCCTGACGCCGGCCTCCCGCGGGACGACGCTTCAGATCACCCAGAGCCAACGTGGCCGGGGCATACAGCAGTTCGCCTGGCTCGGTGACGACAGCATCCTGCTTGCGCTTGTGAAGCTCATCGAGGACCGGATGAATGTCGATGCCGATGTTGCATCGGCGGGCGTGCAGGTGATCGTTCTCGTTGAAGACTCGGTACGCTTCTATTCGAGCTACCTGCCGGTGATCTATCGGGTACTGTTTCAGCAGGCGCGCAACCTCATGGAGGAGGGGCTCAACGAGTGGGAGCAGACCATGCGTATGCGCTGCCGCCCGAAGATCCTGCTGGCAAATACCTACGAGGAGGCTGTGAGCCTCTGCGACCGCTATCGCGACAATCTACTGGGGATCATCTCCGACGTTTCCTACGAGCGTGACGGCGAGGAGGATCCGCAGGCGGGCCTGGAGCTCTGCCGGCACATTCGACAACGCGGCGAAGCCATCCCGGTGTTGCTGCAGTCTTCGGAGCGGAAGCACAGGCGGGACGCGGCGGCCTGCGGCGCCGGTTACCTCTACAAGAACTCCAAAAAGCTCCTCTACAACCTGAGCCGCTACATCCGGGAACAGTACGGTTTCGGTGATTTCCTGTTCCGAGATCCCGCCACAGGAGCCGTGGTGGAGCACGCCTCCGACCTGCGCGACCTGCAGCACAAGATCACCTCCGTCCCCAATGATAGCCTCCTGCACCACGCTGCGCGAAACGATATCTCTCGATGGCTGCGCGCGCGGGCGTTGTTCTCGCTTGCAGACGTCAGCGCGCGCATTACGCTCGACCCCGACCTCGTGGAGGAGTCCAAGGAGGAGGTCTACAAGCTCTTTGGCGCCTATCGCCGCTTCGAGAGCCGTGGGAAGATCGCGCGCTTCGAGCGGGAGCGATATGACGAATACGCAAGCTTCTCCCGAATCGGTGAGGGATCGCTCGGCGGAAAGGGACGCGGTCTTGCGTTCATCGACCATAGCCTGAAAGAGCACCGCATGCGTGACAGCTACGACGGCATCGTCATATCGGTGCCGCAGACGGTGGTGCTCGGGACGGACGTCTTCCAGCGTTTTGTCGAGTCCAACAACCTCGTTGACCTGCTCACGATGGGAGAGCCGTCGGACCAGGAGATACTCGATCGCTTCGTCGAGGCAGTCTTCAGCGAGGAGATCGTCGAGGACCTGCGGACCGTGCTGCGGGTAATGACAAGCCCCATCGCGGTGCGTTCCTCGAGCATGCTCGAGGACTCCGGGTACCAGCCCTTTGCGGGCATATACAAGACCTACCATCTCGCGAACAACGCCGACACCGTGGAGGCGCGGCTCGCCGATCTGCTACGCGCGATAAAGAGCGTGTACGCATCCACCTATTACGCAGCTTCCCGGGACTACATGGCCGCGGTGAACAGCCTCGTCACAGAGGAGCGGATGGCGGTGATCGTGCAGGAGGTGACCGGCACCGTTTACGAGAACCGATGCTTCCCCTCGATATCGGGTGTGGCGCGGTCGGTGAACTTCTACGCATTCGAGCACGAGAAGCCCGAAGAGGGTGTCGCCTACGCGGCGGTGGGCCTCGGACGTACGGTAGTGGAAGGCATGAACTGCCTGCGCTTCAGTCCTGCCCATCCCAAGCGCGCGCTACAGCTCTCGGATGTCGATGGTGCCCTCCGTACGACCCAGAAGGCCTTCTACACTCTCGACATGCACGGCGGACCCTTCTCCCCGTCGATGGACGAGGCTTCGGTGCTCGAGCTCTGCGACATCTCCGAGATCGAAGAGGACCCTTCGAAGGCCCTGCTGGTGTCGACCTATGATCACGGAAACGGCATGCTTCGCGACGGCTGGAGCACCAACGGGCGACTGACGGTGACCCTCGCCGGAGTGCTGAAGCACGGCGCCTTTCCGCTTGCTGCGATCCTGCGCGATCTGCTCGACCTTGCGAAGAGCGAAATGGGCGTGCCCGTGGAAATCGAGTATGCGGTGGACATGAATCCAGCCGACGGCAGCCCGATTGTCTTCAGCTTCCTGCAACTACGCCCCATCGTGGAGGGCTTCGAGGCTGAGGACGTAGCCGTTGACACTGTTCCCGAGGAGACCGTGATTGCGCGATCGAACACCGCCCTCGGAAACGGTGTGTATGACGACCTGTCCTTTGCGGTGTACGTGAAGCCCGACGCCTTCGATGCCGCGAAGACCGAGACCATAGCCATGCGCATAGAATCGGCGAACGATAAGGTCGCCGCCGCCGACGGGCACTATCTGCTCGTTGCGCCGGGGCGTCTCGGCTCCCGCGACCCCTGGCTCGGTATTCCCGTCGCCTGGAACCAGATCAGCCGCGCGCAGGTCATCTGCGAACTCGAGCTCGAAGGCTTCGACGTCGACCCCAGTCAGGGAAGCCACTTCTTTCACAACCTGACCGCCCTGAAACTCGGCTACCTCACGATCTCACGGGGTGACGACGACTTTCTCGATACCTCGAGCCTTGATGCTGCACCGACGGTATACGAGGATGAGTTTCTGCGGCTGGTTGACCTGCGGGAGGCTCCGCTGGAGGCGCGGATTGATGGTCGGAGCAGGCGCGCAGTCATAAGCCGTAAGGTATATAGCAGCGTGTGGGTACAATCAGCAGAAGAGAATCGGGCGTAAGGAGATGTGAGCGGCGCTCCCGTGCAAACGAACTTCTGCACGCGTGGGGCCGCCACATTTTCTCTTCGAGGAGGCTCATGCCTATGCCCGTCCCCCTGCGCTGTCCCAACCCAAACTGCCGCTACCACGCCCACCCCGGGCGCCGGTGGCGCATCG
>JAAAOH010000081.1 GCA_009908925.1 Spirochaetota bacterium
CAGATCGAACGGGTCACTGCCTTCGAGCAGACTCCTGACCGGTTCCCAGGTGAAGCCTTCAGAAATGGGATGCGTATGCAGCCGCACCTGCGGCATGCTGGCCTCGATTGCTTCCCGCGATAGTTCCTGGAGACTGTTCACGGACGCATCTTCGCCGACCGGCAGCCGGTAGCTCAACGGACCTTCCCGCAGCTTGAACCGATAGGTTCGGTCGCCGAGCGAAATGCCCTCGGGATCAGGCCTAACATTTGGATTCTCCGGATGCCACTCCCGGAGGGTCCGACCGTGATCGGCGGGCACGAGGTTTCCACGGGCGACCGAGACGGTCTCGTATTCGTCCGTCCGCACACAGAGGGAGAACTCCAGCGCGTCTTCCGGTTTCCAGCGTACCCGCGTGAGCGTCTTTCCGGTCAGCGGATCCTCGACGGTTTCGACCCCGGTCAGCCGGACGACCTGACGATGTTCGGGATTCGCGTCGGCCGTGCGCCCCGTCTCCGGATCACGGATTTCCTCAAAGAGGAGAACGTCTCCCGGCTTCAACCACCACGGATTGTTCAAGTCCACACCGGGCGGTCCGCCGCCCGACACGGAGGGATCGTATGCCAGATTTCCCACTAGATCGGCTGAAGTGGCGCCTGGCGCGAGGCAGCATTCTTCGTTTGCCCAGGAATGGATAGCAATTTCATTGAGTTTCGCGTGCAGAGGTACACCCCGTACAACCGAGTTTTGCTCCGGATAAACATCCTGGTGGAGCGGGAGATAGGTAAACGTCTCGAAGACGACGTCGGCCAGCCGGCGCGCCGCACTCCCGAGATGCTCATCGATAACCGTGTCGTGGGGCGGCTGCTCCTGGCGGATAGACTGGTCGATCGTCGATAGCACCGGCGTTCCGGGCGGCAGGATGATCGATTCCGTCTCCTGGAGCTCCACGTGGAGGAAGGTTCGTGCGCTCAGCCCGTCGTGCATCTGATAATCGATCAGGCGGGCGTGGCGCCGCACCGAGATCCGCTGCCGGGCAGTCTCCAGATACGCCTCGTTGGCGACTGCATCCTGCAGGTAGCTGAGCTCGTCGCCCACGTGCGAGAGCACCTCGACGAGCACCATGCCGAGATCCGCCGCATGGTGCTCCTGCCAGTCGGGGACAAGCGCCGGCGCCAGATCCAGCAGCGCCTGACGAAAGCTCTCGTAATCCTTCGCCATGTAGTCGATTGCTGGAGCCTCTTCCCAGGCCGGCTGCTCCTCACACCGAGGCCTACAATCGAACTGACTCGGGCAGCCGGCCTTGAAGCTGAACTGCACCTGCGCGTACGGCGGATCGATGGCAAACGCCGGGCCGCTTCCCGGGTCGGAGGCCTGAATATGAAGTGTGTAGGTTGAAAAATCTCCCGGCTGGCTCACCTCCACCTCGAGGTGTTGACCGATGCGCGTCACCTCTTCCACCGCAATATTTCCTATACGCACGCCCCCGGTAATCTCGACGCCGTCCTGCGCGGCCAGCGCATCGAGCAGAGCTTCCAGGCTCCGCTCGCCGTCAGCCGTCGTGTTTGCAATGAAGTGGACCTCGAGCAGTCTCTGGTTGTCGGCGGGCGGCGCGGTGACAACCTCAATGTAGTCGATTCCTTGCAGCGTGTCGTGCGCCTGGATCAGCGCGCGCCGCGCCTCGTCGTCGCAGTGTACGGGAAGGGAAGACGTCGTGCTCATAAACCACTACCGGTGGATGAGGAGAACGAGTTCTGCCGGCGCTCGCCGGTATTCCGGCGAATATAGACGACCTCTACCACGAGGCGCTCTTCGTCGGCTGTCACCGATACCTGTTCGACCCGAATCACATCGCCGAGCCAGCGCTCCAGGGCGCCGTGCACCTGGTGCTGCGTGGCCGTGGCCAGCGCGTCGCTGTTGGCCATGAAGACCAGCTGCTGCAGGCCACATCCGAACTCGGGTCGATTGACCCGCTCGCCGGGATTGGTAAAGAGCACCTGTTCGATCATGTCACGGACATGATCATCCCGGCCCGTCCGCGCCGTTCGGCCGCGGCCGTCTATGTCAAACGGAAAATCGAGATACGGCTTGCTCATGAATACAGCCCCTCGGTGATGATGGAAATCTCGCCACCTACACGGTCGATCTCACCGACGACCCTGTTGGCACTCCCACTATCCTGAGTCACCGTGACATCGATATGTTCATAGCCGGGTTCGTCCAGTCTCCCGCTGCTGGTGATCTCGTTCCCATCCTTCTGAACGGCGTCGGCAGCGACATCGAACCCGTCCGCGGCGTGCTGTTTCAAATACTTGACCACTCCCTGCGCAACACCCACGAACAGGATGCGACGATCGCGACGGCCTTTCGTCGGGAGCTCGCTGTCGTGAACTTCCTTCCACGCGCGCTCGAAGGCCTCCTCAATGGCTGCGGCCATACTGTCCCCCATATCCTGACGATACACCGTCAGTTGCCCCTCGGCTCTTACGATCTCATAGGTCACGTCACCGGCTTCGATCGTCCACTGGCTCCCAGCTGTCTCTATCGAGAGCGAAGCTCCGCCAGGCAACGAGTTTCCCGCGTCGGCAAACGCGCCGCGTAGTCCCGACGTAATAGCGCCTCCATCTAGATCTGACTGGTGGGCGGCATCGATCGAAAACCGGTGGATCGTCCCGGGTTTAAGAGCCATAAACGGGTGTCGGTCTTGGTTATCCTGATTTGACTTTGTTCGAGAGCATGGAGGGCGAGGGCGGAGTCAGCGGCGGCACCGGTGTCATCGGCGTCACCGGTATGCCGAGCACAGTCTCGCCTGGGTGCATGTGCGTCTGGTACTGCTGGACAATCTGATTGAGGTACTGCAGCAGTTTATCTCCGAACACAACCGGGTGGGTAGCGTTTTCGACGAGTTCAATCTGCGGCGCCTCCACCACAGCCTTGCTCGCCCCCTCGATCGTGATCTTGCCAGCCTGAGCTTTTATTTCGAGAAGATTGTCTCCGTTCTCATCACTGACGTGGATGGCCTGGCCCTGGTCGTCCATCGTCACCATCAAGCCTTCCTCGGTGCGGATTACCTTCGTCGCAGGTTTACCGCTGCTCCCAGAGGTATCTTCGGGAAGCTCATCCTCTCCCCACCAGCAGCCCGTCCATATCGGCCGTGAGAGATCTCCGCCTTCGAACTCGATCCAGACACCGGTACCATCCTCCGGGATTGTATACTGGCCGCTGCCGTCGCCTGCGTATGGCACGCAGGGCAGAGCCCAGCCAGTTTTCTCCTCTCCGAACACTTCGGGCACTCTGGCCTTCAGGCGCCCCATGTTTTTGGGGTCGTCCGTATCCGTAACAAGGCCGCGGTATTTCCCATAGTAGGTATCGGTCTGAGGCGTGGCACGAGGTTCCATAAGTGATTACGTGTAAGTGCTGCTTACTAGATCATTATTCCATTTGCTTTGCCACTGCTGCGAGGCCGCGGCGATGCTCACAACCGAGAGATTGCCGCGCTGTGAGCGAAGCGATCAACTGCTCCCGCGGCGGAAGCGCTACCGCACTTGTTTCGCAACGATAACTTGTCTCATGTGCAACGATCCATACGCAACGATCTACAACTTACCGGCGAGGAGTGAGCGGTTGATGCTCCTTAGCTCCCTGAGCGTTCGTGCGGAGGGTAAAATCCTGCGTATACTCTTCGTCCGTAATGGCATGATGAACCTTCTCGACGTAATACCGAACGCTAAAGGCGCTGCCGACCCCTTCCACCTGCACGGGACGCTTCGCGCGCAGCACGTGCCCGTAATCTGTGATCCGCAGTTGTCCCGTAGCCCGGATTGCATAACTAGATCGATTTGAGAGGACTTGGCCGTACGACTGGAGATCCCCTCCTCGCTGGCCGCCTCTTGCTTGGATGAACCTTTTGGACTTCTTTCCTTCGAGAGTCGATTTCTTCCCGTGGTCGGATCCGGTGGAGGAATCTGACGAGGCTTCCTGTTTGTCTTTAGAATCAGCTTTGACGCCGGCTCCGACGGCCTCGAACGGTTTGGTCATTTCATAACGAACATTAAACGACACTACGTTCGTCGCACGCCCCAGACTTACCCGGAGGGGTTCCTGCACGTCAAGATCCAGGGAGGTCTTCTCCCGCTCGAGCGGATGAAAGAACCCTTCTTCCTTTTGTGACGCTGTGTTGGTCTCTACATAAAACAGATAGCCATTCCGCTCGGCGAGCTGTTTAAGAAACTGAGCATCGGTGCCCCGCTGCATCACGGGCGCCTCCAGTTCCTGGCCACCCGGTTGGGTTTTGGTGATTGTCTTGCCCGCACGGCCGGCGAGGTCGTACTCACCCTCACCGAAGATATCCTGTACAATCGTACTGTGGCGCATATCCGTCCACCGCTTTCGTTTCTCCTCGCGGTTCATCAGCGCCGTATGATCCATGGCAACGACCTCGAAGCTCAACTGACCGGGATTCCCCTCATACGATACGTCAAGATCAATGACGTAGGTGGTCAACAGCAAATCCGGCGTGCCCGAGCCGACCTGGAGCCCAAACCGCAGTTCGGTGAACCGGTCGAACAGATCGTCGTCTACAAGTGACCAGCCGGTCTGATCATCCTTCACGCTGATGGCAAACTCTAAGCGAAGCATGTCAGCCATGCCGGCGTGTTCCTCCACTTCAATTCGCCGCAGTCGCCGGAGGAGTTGTTTCTCAGCCGGTTGCCCCGCTACCTGTAGGGTGTATGAAATGCCCTTCATTTTAAGGTTCAGGACGAGGAAATGAAAATCTCGCGACCAGGCTCACTTACGAGCTCCGGGGGCCAGAGCGCCTGATTGGCATCACAGATGCGCCAGAAATCCTCCGGGGCCTGATACTGATCAAACGCAATCTGATCGAGCCGCTCACCCTGGCGTACGGTGTGGAGGGACTGAGTATCTCGATCGGAGATAAAACGGATGCGTTTGTACCGGACCGTGCGGCCAGAATTATCTTCGGTCTCGGCCGTCTCGACGGATTGGTACCGACTTCCTTGAAAAAACATGTGGTCTCTAGCAGTCGTGATTATAAGCCTGCGGCCTCTCCGATATTGCGTGCAGCGCCGACCAGGTTGAGCTGCGTCCACCGTTTGCGCTGCGCGTGGGTGGCTCTATACGCATCCTTGCCAATACCGTCGGGAAGCTGGTCGGGTGTCAGTACCTGAAGTCCGACGGTCACTTCCGCCCGTACGGGATTGAGCCGCTGATCGAACGCCTGCTCGGTCACCGAAAAGCTGGTCAGCTGCACCGGCAGGACGCGCGAGCCCCAGACAAAAAGCAGCAGGGGTACTTTCTTTTCGGCGTAGCTGATCTGGACTTTCCCCGGCTGTGGAATCTGTTTGCCCGGCGCGGACTCCGTGCCCTCCTTTGGATAGAGCAGCATTTCCAGAGCCGAGAGAGCCGGCTGCACCCCAAACGCAGCCGCATCGGCCGTGAGCACCGATAAATCGAGACTACTTGCATCCAGGCGGATGGTCAGATCGATCGACTCGGACGGCGGTCCCTTCACCCGCCGCCGCGACTCGACGGTTTCGGACCGGCTCTGCCCCCCGCCCTGAAACCCCCGCTGTTCGAGCGACCGGCTCAGCTCATTCGGATTAAACTGAAACGGAATGACGTTCGGCACGGCTCCGATCACCGGCGCGTCGTAGGCGATCACGGCACCTTTGATGAGGGGCTGACTGTTGGGAGTGGTTGGTGGCATATGTTTTCATTTTTCGATTAGCACTTAGAAGCATCCTGTCCACCGCACGGGTTGGACACCATGTATCCGACGTGATCGTGTCGGGCGCAGCAGAGCTTTGGTAAAACAGAGTTCGAATACTTAATCGTAACTGTGGTCATGCCCTTTACCGAATGGTAATTGATCTGCCGCATCTTTTCGGCGTCCTCCACGTGAACGCAGGCCAATGAGCCGTGGTCGAGTGACCCATAGTGTACGGCCTGGTTTCCACTTCCTCCCCCGTGGGTAAAGAATACGGCCAGGTTCATGGATGCCTCTCCCGCCTCTTCGGGTTTAAAGTACTTGCCCGCTCGCTTATGACCGGAAATTCGTTTCGCCTTCGGGACCGCGCGGTGATGGTATCCTAATCCCTCGATGCGCTTGACCGAGTGTGTACCCTGATCGCTGTAGCCAGCACTGTCCTTGCCGCCGACGACCTTTACATTGACATTGGATTCCTTGTGCGGATTGTCGTAGTACTCCGCCGTAAGGGTTCCGGTAGGAATGGTGTCGTTCTCGTCATCTTTCTTAATTCCGTCAAATGTTACCGTTATGTTTTCGACCCAGGGATCTTTCGTCTTTCCTTCGAACGGTTTTTCTGTCCATTTACCTCCGTCAGCAGCTCCAAAATTTGCACTGCTTCGCGGCCGATATGGCAGGATCGTGGGCGCGGGAGTTGGCGTCCGATCTTGTTGTACCACGTGCGTCAGTTCGAGCGCCAACAGCCTCTTCCCCCCCATAGGACCGGGCCTATACGCGCCAGATCGAAAAATCACATGATTATCAACCGTGAAGGCCTCCGCACCGATCGACCTGGCCGCCGCATCTGCATGACGATCCGTATGTATCCGCACATCACTGAAGTCCGCGCCAAACCGTGGCTCAAAGTACGAGCGCACCAACTCAGGAAGCGGTCGTCCACCCCTGCTCAAGGTTTGCACTTTACGTTCTAAATTGCCGTTCCCAGGGCAATCGTCAGTTGACGTAGGCCCGGGCATATGCATGACAGCGTTGGCTACGCGATCAGCTTCTCTCTCGTATTTGTCGTCAGGGGCACTCACGCGAATCTTCGGTTGAACGGCGCCGTCTGTGAGCAGTCGCTGGAGCACCTGGTTGCATATGGCACGGCGCTGGCGGCGACCCGATGACCGGGGCCTCTGTTTAGAGGTGGACGCCTGCCGCTGATCTGCCGGTCTGCTCCGGCGCCGGGTATGAACCGAGGAATGCTTGTTCAACATGGCGTCGAAAGGTTACCTGATCGGAAGATGAGAAGTATTACAGGGCAGCTGGTGCTACTCGGGAGGCGGACTGTGCAACCCGCACGAGCGCTGCCGCTATCGTAAACGAAGCAGGATCATCCAATAATCCTACTCCCATTGTCGCAATATCTTCGAGAATGGTGCCTACGACAATCAACACCGCTGCTCCGATGAGATAATCTTCGACCCAGGGATTATCCCGGAGGAATCGCCTGGCAGCCCGCTCTGCTTCCTCGGCTGTACTGACGCCGGATTCGAGCGCATTCTCGATAAATTGGCGAATCTCCTCAAGCGCCATCTCGTACGACGGGACTGTTTCAGGAGCTTCCTGGGTTCTGGTTCTTCGCCCCCTGCACTTACAACCTGGACGGGCTAACATCTCGCTGAACGAAGGTTCACAATAGTATCCGTACACGCCGTTGACGGGAGGATTGACATAGAGCATCTGCACCGGACATCCTGTCGCGTTCGGATTTGGAAATAGGCTCTCAATTGGGAGCGGTCGATCGAGGGGCTCGACGTTCGCATCTGGCATAGCCTCCCGGGCGATTCGAAGATACGTTTCCATCTCCATCTCTCCGTTGGCATAGCCATCCACGTTCGCCGGTTTAATTTCTCCGATCTGTACCGTATTCCCCGACACGTAGAGCAGATCCGGCCGAGAGTCCCCGATAGGAAATTCGGGATGCGAGATGCCATACACTATCTCGAATTCCTCCTGGATGATTCGATGGGCTACGTTTCCCACGTCTGCTGGGCCTATCCCGGAGCCGATGTATCCCTCAGGCGTGGGACGATCGTAGCAGACCCCACACCCGCCGGCTGGTTCGGAAACCTGCTTCGTTATCTTCCGGCGCTGAACGTTGGGTGCGATACGCTTCCGTTCAATCTCGACCAGTCCCCAACTCTGAGACGTGTGCGAGGCACGGACGTATTCAGGCTTCGCTGTATTCCCCGATGCCGTGGCAGCGCCCTGCTGCACTACGTGCGTGAGTTCGTGTGCTAGCAGCTGCTTGCCGGCTTCAGTGCCAGGCCGGTACGCGCCCGATCTAAATGCGACATCACGTCCCACGGTAAATGCCTCGGCGTGCACCGCCCGGGCTGCCGCGTCTGCCTGGCGGCTAGTATGAACGCGCACATCACTGAAGTCTGCTCCGAACCGCGGCTCAAAAAACGAGCGTACGGAACCAGGAAGCGGTTTTCCCCCACCCCGTACAGAGTTGATCTGTCGTTCGAGGCCAGCGTCTACAGCCGGAGTTTGCTCGGACGTTTCCCGCCGCTGCAGCTTCTCCTCACACTCCTCGCAGGTAAGAGGCTTGCCCTGACGATACCGGCGCTGGCACCGCGGACACATGCGCTGGACGCCGTCGGACTCGCCTTCGCTGATCAGATCTGCATGGGTAGCGGTGGGCGCGGGCATCCGCATAACGGCATCGGCCACGCGGTCGGCCTCACGCTCGTACTTATCGTCTGGTTCGCTGACCGTCAGCTTGGGCTGAATTGTGCGCCGCTCGAGCAGCCGCTGGAGCTGTTGGTTGCCGAGATGCCGGTCAGCCTCGGAACGGTTTCGCGCGGCGGACAGCCCGTCCCTGTCGCACGCGTTCCCCGCCCACTCCCTGTCGTCGCATTTCCGCTGACCGGCTTTTCGTCTAAACATCATAGGAAGGCTCGATGAATCCAATCTACTCCCGGAACGACCGTATGGCCCGGACGAGATGCCGGGCGATACGGGCCGGATCATTCAGTTCGCTGCTGTCAACACTTCGGGTCAGGCCATCTCCCACCCGTTTACCTCGCAGGCTATCTAGCACGTCCGGCCGCGCGAGCAGGCGGCGGAGCTCCGCGGAAAGCTGCTCGCGGAACCGATCCTCCGCGAGCTCGCCGGGTACGCCGTCGACGACGAGCCTGTCAATTGTGAGCGTGAACGTGCTTCCGGATTTATCCTCGTTCATAGTAGGTTCCGAACTCCGATTCAGTTACTAATTTTCCAATCTTCTCGTACTCGCGCCGGGCCGCGTGTATCACGTGCTTCATCTCGACAGCGTCGTCGTTCTCAGCTGCGAGAAACGCGGCGTTGAGTGCAATATTCTGTATGTTCGCTCCGGTAATCTCGAGCCGCGAGAGAGAGGCGTAGTCCAGCGAACCGACCGGCGTCTCCGGCGGAAACGCCTGCTCCCAAATCAAGTGGCGGTGCGCGGTGTCCGGGCGCGGAAACTCCACGATGAACCGGAGCCGCCGCAGAAACGCGCGGTCGAGGTCGCCCTTCCGGTTCGTCGCAAGCACGGCAAGACCCCGGTATTCCTCCATCCGCTGAAGGAGATAATCAATCTCGATGTTCGCGTAGCGGTCGTGGCTCTCGGATACCTCAGTGCGCTTGCCAAACAGCGCGTCGGCCTCATCGAAGAAGAGGATCGCCCCGCTGCGCTCGGCCGCGTCGAACACCTTCTTCAGGTTCTTCTCGGTCTCTCCGATGTATTTACTGACGATACTCGCCAGGTCGATCCGGTAGAGATCGAGCTCGAGATCGTGGGCCAGGATCTCAGCGGCCATCGTCTTTCCTGTGCCGCTCGGACCGGCAAAGAGCGCGCTGATGCCGAGTCCGCGGCTGAGGCGATCCTGAAACCCCCACTCGTCGTAGACCCGGGACCGCCGCCCTACCTGTGCGGCAATCTCACGCAGCTGATCATACGTATCGTCGGGCAGGACGATATCTTCCCACCCGTAAGTCGGAGCGATCGGCCGGGCAAGATCGTCCATCTTACCACGGGCCTGATTCCGACAGGCCTGCCAGAGATCGTCGGGAGCAATCTCTCCATCAGTACCCTCCATCTGGGCGCGATTCCGCGCTGCAGCCACGGCCTTCACCATGTGTTCGGGCCCAAAGTCAAACTGCTGGGCGATGTCTGCCACCCGGCCGTTGAGGCGAAGCTCCGCCTCTCCAAGGACTCGGCTCCACAGCTTCCGCTGCGCCGAAGGATCGGGTTTCATGAGTTCCGCCTCGTAGATCGTTCGCTCTCCGCGGCTGAATGAGCCGGCCCCGATAAACAGCGTCACGTCGAGTTCGTCAAGCACCTCTTCGATGATCGCTTCCGAAGATTCGTCGGCCGCTCCGGTCGCCGGCGCATTGACATAGAATGCCGTCTGAAGCAGAACGGCCTCCCGTTCGAGCAGGCGCAGCATCCCACGCCGCTCAGCCCTAGATGATGGGAGCTGTCCTATGGCGAGTCGGTAGAGATCGAGATTCAACCGGTCGCTGACAACCTGCGCCACGGCCATTTTTCCCGCCGTCTCCGAACCTTTCAGGTGAACCGCCGGTCGAATCCCCTGCTCCAAACGCGAGCTCAGCGTCGATACGAGCTTTTCGATAAGCTCGTCGTGAACGGGCGGCGCGGGAACGGGTGAAACCTCGCCGAGAACAATCGATGCCCGCTCATCTATCCGATTTTCGCCGCGGAGGTAAGCCGCCACGCGTTCATCGAGGTGGATCGGGCGAATCGACCGGGTGATCTCGGAGGCCTGATCGGACGACATCTGGATCAGTCGAAAGCGCCGGAGCGGCGCTTGCGGAGTAAAGCTGTTCCACACATCCTCCCGGGATAACCCTGCGCCCCTGTCTGTATCCACCGTCGTGCCGGTGAACAGCTGAATGGCCAACTGCGGCGTTGCGTGCGACTTGGACGGATCGTCCTGTACGTAGGCATATAGCTTCTGAAACGACGCATCGAGTTCTGGAGCCAGACACAGAAGAAGCACATCGCACTCGAACGTCGTGAGCCCGAACATCTGTCCAAGCAGCTCCAGCGCAGGCACGAGACCGGCCTCTTGCATCTCTTTCTTCTGCCGGGTCAGAGCTTGGCGCACGCGCTGAAGATCGCCGGTGATCTCGTTCGCTCGCTCGTCCTTTCGGTAAAATGCATGTTCGGCGTCGTCGCTCGGGGCGAAAAGTGCGCGATCCGCCCGCGCGTCGCTGACAACGGTGCCCTCGTAGCCAGCCAGCGGATCGTCCTCCCAGATAGATCTGAGCCACACGACCTTTCGGTGCAGCAGCAGGCGAAGGCGATCCAGCGCCGTATCTAGGTAGCGTCGGTTCAACGACGCCCATACATCGACCGGGGAGCGAGTATCCTGCGGCATCACTGAATATCGAGTAGTTGAAGTTCGTCGCCCACGCTCTCCATCCGTCCAACCCGCACCCGCACCGGATATTTTCCGGGATCCAGGTCGGGCACGTTCATCGCGATTTTCGACGAGGTCTTGGTCGTGTAGTCCGACGCCGCAATCACCGCATCTCCGATGAACGTCACATTCTCCGCGTCACCGCGATACAGGCGTGTGCCTTCGATCGTAAGAGTTGCCGGCGGCGACAACGTGCCCGGCGTCAGTTTCTTTACTTCGGGCACGAGGGCAATGTAGCTACGGTTCGAGGTATGGCTGAGCGACTCCTGCGGGGCCGGCCGCTCGATCATCTGCTGCTGCAGCTGTACGGACAGCGGACCCGGCTGAAGATCCGCGTCGTCGGGTACGTTCACTTCGATGCGGTTTTGTTCAATCGCGGCAGTGGTAGTGACATTCAGCCCACCAAGCATCACCTGCGTCTCGCCGTCCACGAAGTTGCGCCCGATGATGGTCAGCGTGTCCCCGATGCGTATGTGTGGAAACCGGAATTCAGAGCCCGACGGATCGTCGTGGCGCACGACACGGAGTTCGAGGATCTTGGGACTCTGATACGGCACCGGAAATACCTCCGGACCCGCTCGCGGCGGTTCGCCGACCAGTCGTACGATACCTTCCGACCGCAGGCTTTCTATCTGCACGACGCTCACGGAATACGCGACCGACAGCCGATACGGCACTGTGAAGGCCGTCCAGATTTCGGACATCTCGTTGACGGTAAGCGGTTCGAGGCTGAGCTTCACTTGCTCGTACTCCTCCTGCAGACGCTGGTCGAGCACTGGCGGGCGATCGCCGTTCGTGGAGGGCGCCCGCTGCTGGGGTAGTTTCTTTGTCACAATACTGTAGTCATGCAACACCCGCATTGCATCTCCGAGCAGCTCCTGCGCGCCCTCGGTGTCCTGGCCTTTGAACGTCGTCAACAGATAATGGAGATTCAGCGAGAGCGGGGGAGGCTTGGCGCCGGCGTGAGAACCGGGGCCCGGAAACTGTTGGTTCTTCAGGTGCGCATTCTCTTCAACCTGAAACAGAAAGAGATTGACCCGCTTATCGGTCCCGTCGTCCGGGTCCACGTCCGGAGGCAGCAGCGTCACGGCCGGCGTAGTATCCTGCATCCGATCCTTCAGCAGCGTCCGCAGCGTGCGACTCACGCCTGCAATAACTCGGTGGTCACCCATTAGCCTTCAGGAAATTCACGTTTTATATTGTCGCTGCGCCCGGTACTCGTCGAATCCCTTCGGAGGCGGAGATCGATCCGGCGTGGAGGCGGACTGTTCGCGGCCCTTCGGCTCCGACGCGCGCAGTTCGATTGTACCGATATGTACCTCTACGGAGGACGACGGCGCGGAGTCCCGTCCGGCGCGGGGCTGCTGCGCCGGTGCTTCGGCGGGCGGAGCAGCGGGCATGAAAACATCGGCTTCCGAGGACATGGCCGTTTCGTGCTCCTCTTGGACGACCGGCGGCGACCCCGGAGCTCTAGAGCTCCGTTCGCCCGCTCGATCGGATGAATCCTTTAGAGGCCGCGGCGCTACCACCGGCTGGGGTTCGGCTCGGGCAGGCGCGGGCGGTGACGATTCGGCGGCAGCATCTTCGGCAGAGGGCGTTCCCCAGGAACCGGTGGAAGGCCGATCTGAAGGCGAAGCGGACTGCTTGCGGTCTGCTGAAAGCGGCGGCTCGGCCGCGGACGAATGCGGCTCGGTCCTCCCCCGGTAGGACTCTGGAAATACGCGCGGGACGTCCCCTTCAGGCTCTGCTGCTTGGCTGGTCGGCGGGGTTGGTTCGTCCGAAGAAGCCCTCACCTGCAGCGGTGCGGGCCGGATGGCTGGTTCTAGCGTATCGGATGCATCCGGTTTCGATTGCGTAATCGTAACTTCGACCGGCAGCGACTGTCCCTCGTCTACCCCGTCGAAGTGTATAAGCTGCTCGCGGACACTGTTCTGCAGGGGCGGTGCAAGCCGATGCTTCGGTGCAAAAGACTGCGTGTGTCCTTCCCTTTCGGCCAAGGCAGATACCCTCGCCTCCGGTGAGCGTCCGCGGCCCACAGTCGATGCCTCGAATGCAGCGGGATAGCGGTAGGACTGCTCCGGTGAACGACCGGAGGGCGTGTCACCCGGCAAAAAAGTCAGCCGAGCCGGCGGCTCTATCACGCCGGATATGTCTCCAATACTTCGCCTCGCCAAATTGATGAGATAACTGTTCACCGGCGGTCCTCCGAGAGGGTCTCGTTGATCAGTTCTATATATCGATGTCGTTGGGGAAGCGTCAGGCGCATGATTTCCTGCTCGCTCCAGTGGTAATAAAATGCGAGCGTGTGCACTTCTCGGTAGAAGCGTTCCTCTCTGCCACCGAGTTCCTTAGAGAAATAGGCGGCGACGTCAAATAGCCGGGAAAACCCATGATTGCAGAACGGACATTTTGAGTTGATTATGAGTTCGGCCTGCGGATCTAGCGTCTCCAATTGTTCAGAAAGCTCCTCGACGAGGGATCCGGGCCAGGCCTCCTCAGGCAACTCGGTTCCCTCTGCGTCGACGACCCGATCGACACAGCGACGGGCGATCTGCTGGGCAGCGGTTTCCGCGTCGCGAGCGCCCCTTGCGGCCACGGCTTCCTGATCTGCGCCCGTCGGCAGCCGAAAATGAACCCGATAGCTCACCTCCTCGTCATCGATTCGCATCTCGTGCCACCGTTGATCGAGCGGATGGGGGTCGAGCAGCAGTTCACGAGCGGACAGTTCCAGATCCATTTTCTCCTCACAGGACGGACACGTCAGTGCGCAGGGCAAGGTGTCCCCCAGCGTGAGGCGACGGAGGTGAAGGAGCAGAGCCTCTCGGTCCCCAACCGTGAGGGACCGTACCGCCTCCACGTCCACGGACGACATCGGCCCAAGCGCGTCGATACATCGGTGCAGAACCGTGGTCGTCCACTCGGCTCGCGTGCGTGGCGCGCCCGATTCTAGCAGAGCGGCTTCGTCCCGCCCCCGAAGCGGACGCATCCGCGCGTCCCGGTACCGCTTCTCGTCCCTCCAGAACCCGAGCGGCAACGTCACCGGCGTGGACCTGTCTACTGCCATCAGCCTTCAGGCTTTTCATAGGTCGGCTGCTCGGGCTCGGAAAGAGCATAGTCCCGCTGAAATCCTTCGTGCTCCAGCGTAAGCGTCTGGATGGCGATCGAATTGTCCCCGGCGTCGAGATCGGGGAGCGCCTGATACTCCGAGACCCAGCACCGGGTAAGATTGTAGCGAATGACAATCTGACCCGCCACATTCATCAATTCAATGATGATGGGCTTTCGCAAATCCCCAAGCGACACTTCGCTTCCTAGACCCGCCCCGTGGTTAAAGGACTTGTTCGCCCACTGCTCGAAGGCCTTATCGTGGGTGACGCCCCGCTCCAGTGTAATCGGTTCGAAGGTCGTCTGGCCCGGAGACTTGTGCACCGTGTTGGGATCACCGCCTTCGCGGTGTTCGACGACCTCGGTGCTCCTGCTCAGCGCGCTTACGCTGCTCACCCCCGCCACGTATCGCCCGTCCCACTTTACGCGAAACTTGAAGTTTTTGTACGGATCGAACCGATCCGGATTTTTGGAAAACTCGGCCATGGTGTCAAGTTAGGCTTCTTCCCCAGCCTTTTGCTGTATTTTCAGAATAACGAACTCTGCGGGTTTCAGCGGCGCGAAGCCGACGACGATATTCACGATGCCCCGGTCGATGTCGGCCTGCGTGGTCGTTTCGCTGTCGCATTTGACGAAGTAGGCCTCCCCCGGCGAGGTGCCCTGGAAGGCCCCCTGCCGGAATAGGCGCTGCATGAACTCATTTACATTCATGCGAATCTGAGCCCAGAGTGGTTCGTCATTTGGCTCGAATACCACCCACTGCAGACCCCGGAAGAGACTTTCCTCCAGGAAGAGGGCCAGTCGCCGGACCGGGACGTACTTGTACTCGTCAGCAAGCCGGTCGGCCCCACGAAGGGTGCGGGCGCCCCACGAGACCGTGCCCCGCACGTCGAACGTCCGCAGGGCATTGATGCCCAAGGGATTCAGCACGCCGTTTTCCGCGTCCGAAAGCATGTAGTCGAGTGAGCGAACTCCTCGCAGCGTCGCCTCGGTTCCAGCAGGGGCCTTCCACACGCCCCGGTCAGTGTCGGTACGCGCGTACAGCCCGGCGAGAGTCCCGCTGGCCCCAATCGTCCGGGAGCGGTACTCGTTTAAGGGGTCGGGAACGTTGAGCCGCGGGAAATAGAGCGCGGCGTGGTCGGCTTGACCGCCCCGAAGGATGTTGCCATTGTTGCTTACCCAGCTCTTGATCTCGTCTACGCCGTCTGTGTCCTCCGGGACGTCGACGATCATGAATGCCCGCTCCCCCTCGCAATAGTCAATGGCCTCTGTGAGGACGGGCATGGCATCCGCATCGGCCATTTTGGCCATGCCCGGGATGCAGAGGATGTTGAAGAGGTCGGCGTCCTCGAGGGCGTAGAGCCCCGTTTTGTCGTTTCGGCTGCCCTTAAGCTGATCCGTTCCGGGCAGATTCCCGTCGGCGCCCTTTTGCTGTCCCTTCTCGGAGCCGACGTCCGTGCCCGACGGAAGCCCCACCTCGTAGCGCTGCACGTTCGACGTGGCATCGGCCGCGCGCAGGCCCAGCGTCTGAGCTAAGTCACCAGTGACGTCGGAAAATGAGAAGAGGGCCCGCGAGTGCTCGGCACCGGCCCGAATACGCAGTTTGTTCTGGATCGACTCGACCTCAGCCTGAGCGAGGGCCTCCAGGCCGGTCTCCCGAAGTCGCTGCTGGAACACTCGCATCAGCCGCGGCAGGGTCGACACGTTACTCCCCGACCCCAACGTGAATTCACGCTTCGCCGTCCTTCCTGCCTCGTCGACTTCGACCTTGACTTTTGCCGTCTTGTCGATCTGACTCTCGTCGACGCTGCCGTCGGACTTCAAAAGTGTGGTGAGGTCGGTCGCCCCCGTCGTGCCCGTCTGCGTCGGCCGACTGGGCCCAATGTTACCTGCATCCTGGTCAACCTGGATGAGCATTGACTCTTCATTAATGACGTCCTTGACGAAACGCGACGAGTTCATGCTCAGATTGCGAAGCGTCTCCACTCGCACGGGCGCTTCACCCAAACTATCATACTCGGCCACCGTCAGGTTAAAGCGTCCCGACTCAGGGGTGTCATAGTCTACGTCCATCCGAAGGTTGTTTCCCCAGGCCCCAGGTGTGGCCGCCCGGACTTTCAGGACATCCGCCCCTCCCTTGTCCTGAAGCATGACGGCAGCGGTCTCGGCGCCTTTTGCCGTCCGAATGATCAGCGCCTCCGTCCCGCCGTTCTGGAAAAATTGATTGATGGCATAACTGGCCTCACTCTCTGAATCCAACCCTCCAAACTCGCGCTCGAAATCGGCAAAACTGAGAATCTGAACGGGCTCGTCCATTGGTCCACGTTTGAAGTACCCAACGAAGGCCGTTACAGACGTGCTGACCCCCGTAATTGTCCGCGATCCGCTCGGAATTTCCTGGACGTAAACTCCCGGGTAGGTTGGAGAGACGGGCATGGGTCGTCTGCGCTAGGTCAAATTGCAATTTAGATTGGGACACCGTGGGAGGACGCAATGGCGTGCACCTGTCACGAGACGGCATCGTAACCGATCACTACCTCCACCGTCGCATTTTTGTCCGTATTGTTTTTCAGCTCCAGTTTCTCGTCTTTGATATCCAGATGACCGACCGCTTCCCTCCCGAATAGGACCACGGGCTCGCTTAAGACCAACTTCTGAGCGTTCTGCTCAACTGTCAATCCCTCGTCGTACACCGAGGAGGTGATCATCAAAAACCCGATCTCGCCGTCAGCCGCACCGGGGAGTGCGTCCAAGGTTTTCGTTGTGGCACTCCCACCGCTCATCTTCTCGATATCTGCCCCTATCTTGGCATAAGCCTCCACGGTAACAGACCGCTCGATGGAAGGAAACGAGAGTTCGCCAGCGATCTCGACGTCAATCTTGTAGTTGATCTGGTCTGCCATGTCGCCATTGGTTTGCGGTCGAAAAGGATTTGATGACTGGACGACCCATTGGCGTTCTACGGAGCTCGAACTGCAACGCCTGAGCCCATTCTGCTCCAAAAAAATTGGACGGAACGACAAAACGAGAGCCAAAAAGGTGAAACCGTCAACTTTTGTTATCCGCTCCCGGCATAAGCTAGCATATGTTGAAGGACGCTGCAAGGAAAGAGAGAAGTAGGGAGCCGACCTTCATTCGGATTGCTGCTGTGAAAGCTGGACTGCAAACCGGCGTGTGGTAAAACTTCACGATTACTTAACCCAATGTCAAATGGCTGTCAGCCTCTCCCAGGGCCACCACACGTAAATCCGAGCGCCTTTTCGAAGGCCTCTCTGATCTCTACAGGTGCCCCGGCAGCCACCGGACAAGAACGTCAACGGTCTCTTCGAACCCCTCCAGGTAGGTGGCGCCCCGGTACGCTTCCGGGCGGGGCGCATCGATCCGGTTTCTATCCAATGCGGGTTGATACCTTATATAAATATCGCGTGCGCGCGAACTGCGCAGGTAGTCGCTCAGATCATCCGCGCTTCGAGCCCACCGGTCGGTCTGCGCCAGAAAGGCAAACAGGCCCGACCAGTACCGCCAGGCGGGAGTTACAGGAGATCGATCTGTACCGGCGGATCCGCTCTCGAACTGTAAAAGCTGAGCCCATGGCCGCACGGGTGCAAAGTAGCGCGCGGTGCGATCCCCGATCTCCTGGATGAATCCGGCACGGGCCATGTCGCTGAGCGCTCCTCCGACCGTCGCGCGCGAGTACGCAGTCGCATCTGCGGTCTCCTGCACGCTCGCCGCCCGCTCACGGGTGCCCAGCAGGTACGCCATCACGTCAGCCTTGGCGCTTACTCCGAACCCCGCGCGGAGGCGCAGCACGAGCGCCGGAGGGGCGCTGAGGCGAGGACGGTCTGCGCCCTTGCCGCTCCGGCTGCCCACGCCCCGTTCTCCATCCGCCTCCGGTTCTTCCGCCTCCGGTTCTTCCGCCTCCGGTTCTTCCGGCGCGTACCGGCGCCACCGCTTATCGCCGTTCTCCATAGCCCAGCGGGCGAAGGCACCGAGGCGCCCTTCGGTCTCCGCAGGAAAGCGTTTCAGGAGGGTTTTCGTCCGCTGGACGCTCATGAGCTCTGAGCCGACGTGCGCCCACCAGCATGTAAAGTCGCGAAGGCGGCGCTCGGCTGGCTCCAGGTAGAGCGATAGGAGCAGGAGCGCCTCGGGGTCGACGATTGCCCGCGCGCCTCCGTCTTCGCCCTGCAGGGCAGTCGCGCCGAGACGCGCCCACTGCCGCCACGCTGCTTGTGCGCCGGCCTCTCGGACGCGCTCTCCAATCTTACGTGCGATGGCGCTCGACATACCTAACCACCTCGTGGGTCATCGTTGCAAATTCTGGAGCGGCGTCCTGGGAACGCACCCAGCCTGCGGCTTCCTCGAGCTCCTCGTCGGTTGGGCTCAGTGACACGAGATCCTGGACATGCACGCTTTCCGGTCCCTAGTCGACGGCCGCGAAAAGCTTGAGGGTAATGAGCGTGCGGCGGCCGGCCAGTCCGACCTGAAGACCTCCGTAGGTTCGCCACGTCAGATCTTCCTCCAGGCGAGGTGGCAGGCCGAGATCCCACAGCGCACCGATCACCGCGTTCATCCAGTCGGCCGGCAAATCAAAATCGCGGGCCACGGTCTCGACGGCGTCCATCAGCACCTCCGGCATCGGCTCCGGTGGCATGAGCGCCTGCTCCAGGGGTATCTGCTCCGGGCCGTCGTCGGAAGGACGCGTCCTCGCGATCACGTCGACGTCGCCTGTGGTTCGCTCAATGAGTCCGAGAAGGTCGAGACTCGCCCCGCCTACGACGACAATGCCGATGCGCTCGTCATTGGCCTCCAGGAGGTCGCCCACGGCCGCAAGCACCTCGTCCAACTCTTTCGATCCAAGCACAGCGCGCTTACTGTTAGATTATCTATCTGATTTCGTAAGATAATCTAACATATCCACGTCCTATTCACAACACCAGTGGAGAGGCATTCAAAGGCGCCGACCTTGAACAGCCCTTATAGCAGGAATGGCGATGCCACGTCAGGGAATGACACTCATCCCACTCGCCTCGCGTGTGACCGGTCTTGCACCCCGGGTGATGTCCTCTCTGAGTCCTCTGTCTGAGAGTACCCACGCGAAAGCGATCGTTTATGCTTCTCCTTCCGTCTTGACCGCACCACAGGGGCGCATTTAGAGAAGATGCTTTCATTGATCTAACCCGAGATGCTTGCCGGAACGCAGGCCAACACGGTCTTCTCTTCATTGGTTAATCCGTTATGTAAATTGTAGCTCTCTTTTTTAGATAACAGTAGGGACTATGTAAACTCAGACCACACTGATTTAGACGCGATCCATCTTTCGGAGTACGACCCCGGCCGGGCGATCCGACAGACCTCCGGATACGCTGCGTTTATCCCCTCCCCGGTCAATCGAGAGTGGACTTGGGACGACGCGCACATCAACACACTTCTGCATCAACACACTTCTGGTGGAGGCCACGCGGGTACTCGTAGAGCTCGACGCCTTCTTGCGCATCGTACCCGACATCGACTTGTTCATCCGTTTCTCGACCAAAACGGCCGCGTGGGGCCGACGCTCCAAGAGCATGGTGACTTGAGTAAGCCTCTCCGCACGTTCCAACGAAACGTACACGTTCGTGGTAGGTCATGGCTTCGCATGGACTAGACGAATGCTACGAGACAATGTCGGAAGCGCTCTCGGGCCTCTCGGAACCAAGAAATGGTTAACGAAAGGGCTTTCTGAAGGCCACCTAGAGAACCGCGTGGCACCTCCGGGATTGGTGCGAGCGAATGGTTTCTCGCCCTCCTCCACCGATTCACTGACGTATCATGATCGCATTTAGCCCGAAAATGTCCTCCAAGGAAACGTGCCCGCATTGCCAGCAGGCAACCCACTGGTATCTTTCATTCTGGCGCCGATTTACCCGCTGCATGGAGTGCGGACAGAACCCGCTAAAGCGCAAGAAGGTCGCAGCCTAGGAGTACGGCGTGTGGCCTCTTGATCAGAATCAACTCTTGATCAGGACCAACGGCCCCGCGCGCTGTGACGCCCGTCCACCCGCAGGCTACACCGTCACGGGCAAACCCCTTGCCTACACGTCGAGATGCACCAGCCGGGGATCGACGGGGAGCGTCTCGGAGGCCGCCAACTCAATCTCGCGGAACGCCGGATGCTCGGGATTCAGCACGTAGTTGAAGCTATACGGCACCACGACCGACGGGACCCGTAGCGCCATGGACCGCTTCTCACTGAGCCACGCGTCGCCGAGCTGACGGGACGCTGCCCCTGGCGGGCGCGCATCCCATCCGTCCGGCAGGTCCGCCGGCGGGAGCGCGTCCACGTCGCTTGCATTCAGTTCGACCCGAAAGAACACGTACTCGTAGAGATCCTCATAATCGATCAGGCCGACGAGCGTCTCGACCAGTGCGAGCGCCAGGCTTTCGGCCGCATAGACGGCCGGCGTCCCCGAACTGTTGAAGCGCCCGCCGTACTGCCGCGCCCCTTCTCCGGAGAAGGCGTCGTCGGCGTACGTCCTCCGGGTGAGCCGCCAAACGGTCTGGGTAGGCATGGACGAACGAGTAACTTACTGCGGACTGCGGGGGTGTAGTATTGCAGAGCCTGCCGGAGCCGGTAGTACGAGCCAGCGCAGCATGTCTGGCGGACTGCGCAGATCCGCGGGCGCTTGCATGCACGAATTCGGGGATGCACCACCCCATACAGGACGATCAATACAGGACAGTCTCTACACGGGAATGCGCTTCCCCCGGAATGTCCCTACACCGGAATGCCATGCTCGATGCGTCCGAGGAGATCGATGATCTCGCGCGCGCCCGGCCCGTACCGGGCAATCTCGAGGGGCACGCGGCTACCAAGCGCCCACTGCTCTTTCTTCAGCCATCGGCGCGCCTTCTCCTCGCTTCCCAACACCTCTACGGCCCGCTCGAAGAGCCGCGCGTAGCGGTAGAGGCGATCCGACTCCTCCGCGGTGAGCTTTCCGCCTTCCAACCGGCGTCCCAGCGTGCGGGCCGACATGCCCAACAGCCCGGCCATCTCTTCGACCGAAAGGCCCAGACGCCCGCGGAGCGCTTCGACGCTGTCGGCCGTGAAGCCGGCCTCGATGCGCGCAATGAGCGCGTCGAGGTCCGCCGCGGACGGCTGCCCGATCGACCAGCCGGTGACGGGAGAGGCTGCAGGGGATTTGGAAAGGTCGGGATCTGATGGTTCAGGAGCCGACGGTGTAGATGCGGGAGACGCCATGGTGGTCTAGCCGGCAATTTGACGAGTCTGGCATGTCATGTTGACTCATACCTCGGGGGCCCATCGGTGTTTCACTTCCGCTCCCCGAACGCATAACCGAGCGCGCCGCGTCCTTGCAGCTGTCATGATTTCAGTTACCTGTACACGGGCTACGGCTGGGCATGGCTCCGTTCAGGATACGAGTTAGACCCTTCACGCCCCGCAGGAGTCCAATACGAACGCTGGTCCGCCTGAGTGGCCGCTCGATCCGTTGAACAGTGTGTTATTTGCAATAACAGACATTATCTTTCGATCCGCCGAGCGGCTGACCGGCACCGCGTATCGGGAGCCCGTTTATTCTCTGATGTGGCACACGGGCCCGCCGTCCTCATTGGCACCTATGCCGCGTCCAGCCCTTGACCACGCCGGCCGGGCGGGCTCGGGGCATCCTTGATGTTGACTACAGTGAGTACGGCTATGACCGAATTCGAAGCGCAGAACCATCTCTACAACCAGCTTCGCCAGAAGCGCCATGAGCCCGTCGTGCCGAACGTGAAGCTCTGGCGCTGGGAATGCGACCTCGTGAGCGTCACGCAAGCGGGGTACGCGGTCGAGTACGAAATCAAGCGCACACGGAGCGATTTCCGGCGTGATCGGGACAAGCGGCGCGACCGGTTCTTCCGGGGAAAGAGCCGGTTCAAGCACCGTGGCCACGGGCCCTGTCGCTTCTTCTACGTCGCCACGCCAGCGCTCGACCTCTCGGAAGACGATCTTCCGGAGTACGCGGGTCTGATCACGCTCAACACGGTCGGGACGTCTACCCGCGTCGTCGACGCGCCCCGCCTGCACGAGCACACGATCAGCTCGCAGTGCCTGGACTACCTCAACCGCGGACTGATGTGCCGGTACTGGGATGCGCGGGCCCATGATGCATCACCAGCTAATTGAGGTGGTGAAGCGCGCCGAGACCGGAGCGCTCACGCGGGGAAGGGCTCGGGCTGCACGCGGGCTATGAAGACCGGACACTGCGCGCGGCGCACAACACGCGCCGTCACGCTGCCCAGTAAGAGGCGTTCAATCGCCGACATGCCCTGGGAGGCCATGATGATGAGATCGCTCTCCAGCGCGTCCGCGTGCTGCACAATCGTCTGGGCGGCGTGCCCCTCGGCCGTGTGCGTGGTGACATACACGTCCGCCTGGGCGTGCGCGCTCACGAGCTCAGAAAGCAGCTCCCCTGACCGCTCAGTGGGATCCGGAACGAGGTCGTGCACCGAGATTTGACCGACCAGCGGCCGCGGGTACGGTAGCGGCTCGACCACGTGAAGGAGGTCGACGCCCGCGCCGTGGACCCGGGCCACGTCCAAGGCAGCGCGAAAGAGCGGCGCCGAAAACTCGGACAGGTCCACGGGGACGAGCACACGGTCGATCGAAGGCTGCGCCGGCGCCTCCCTCTTTTCCCTGACGGTCATGACCGAGCACTCCGCCTCGTGGACCACCTCTTCCGCGACGCTCCCAAGAAGCATGCGCTTCATCCCCCGGCGGCCGTGCGTGCCCATGAGGACGAGGTCCGCGTTCTGCTCCTTGGCATAGTCGATAATACGAGGTCCGGGCGCAGGGCCGCGCTGGTGCACAATGGTCACGGCTAGGTCTGTAGCGCCAGCTTCTTGAATCATTTTCGCGATCGGGTCTTCGTCCTGCGCCGGCTGCACATCCTCCAGGACGTCCTTCGCGTCATGCGCGGTCGATGCACCAGATGCATCCCGCCCGAGGTCTGTATCTCTGTTGCCATGGCCGGCGACGTGGAGTACATGTAGGCTCGATTGATGACGCCGCGCCATCGCGATTGCGTACGCCAGCGCCTGCCGCGCACCGGTCGAGAAGTCAGTCGGATGAAGAATCGTTTTGATCGAAAGCATAGCGCCAGTATGTCTTTGTTTGTGAGGAAAGGTCACGGACGTCAACGACCGGGTGCTGTGGCTGCGGTGACAGGTGTCTGGGCGGCCCCCGATCCTAGGTTGACCTACGATACCCCATAAGAAGATGCAACTCACCCCTCGCATGGCCTTTCGTGGATTCCTCGACCAGTGCCGGAGTGGGCCTTTCGTACCAAGCGAATAGATCGGGACGCGTTGGAACGTATTCGTATCCGCTAGAGGGCGGCGGACACGAGCGCTTTGGCCGCGTCGATCAGATTCCTCCTATTATGCCTTCTAGTAAGACGCGTTCTATTAATACGTCTTCTATCGGCACGCGCATCTCTACGGGGTACCTTCTCGAACGCGCTCCTTCATTCGTTACGCGTCGGAGTATCGGACAGGATACCGCGTCATCGCGTCGACGAGCCGTACCGATTAGTCCAGTCGCTCCACGATGCGCGGGTCGAGTTGAAGCGGTTCGGGGTCTTCGAAGTGCGTGAGCGCCAATGCCATGTCGGGATGGGCTACATTGATCACGTAGTTCCACCCATCGGGCACTACCACCGATGGAACGCGCAGTACGACGGACGTCTGATCAGCAAGCCACTTTTCGCCGAAGTCACGGGACGCCGTGCTTGCCGGACGCCGGTCCCATTCGGCTGGTAGATCCGTAATGGCGGGTTTGAAGATCGCCCTTTCGGTGATGTCGGCCGTGACGTATACCATCTCTGTCAGCCGACTCATCCGCCCCGCCCCTGCGATCTTCTCGAGGGCAGCCAGCGCGAGGCTTTCTGCGGCGTAGCTGACGAGTTGGCCCGCATGTGCCCATCGGCTGGGGGCGACGAGTCCCCCTTTCCCAGAAAACGGGTCGCGGGCGTACTTCTGGTGGACAATGCGGACGACGCGAACGGAGGGCACGAAAGCTGCGGATGGCTGAGGAGGGCGTTGTTTGGTTCCTGCAGCGATTCACGGCGGGACAATCCACAACGGGACAATCCGCAACGGATCGAAAGTGTGCACCGTGGACCTCACGGCCGGGATGCATGCACACTCACACCGGATGACCGTGCTGGATTCCATGAAGCAGATTCCGAACGACGCGAGCACCGGGATCCGTCTCTGCCAGGTCGAATGGCATGCGGCCGCCGAGCGCATAGTTGGGCTCGCGCATCCAGCTCAGCGCCTCGCTGATGGCGCCGAATGTTTCGGCAGCCAGCGCGATGAGTTGGGCGAGGCGTACGGCCCGCTCGGCCTCCGCCATGCCCAAATCACGACCTGCATTGCGGTAGCGGGCATAGGTGCTCCGAGAGCGGCCGATGAGCTGCGCCGCTTCCTCATCCGTGAGATCCATCAGCTTCTGAAGATGCGCAGCAAGTTCAATGGAGAGCCCATCGCGAATGGCCGCGTCGGCTTCGGCGTCGTCCCACTCGGCCACCCGGCAGAGCCACGGATCGTCCTGCCATGGCGGACGGGTACGCGCTCCTCCTACCGTGGCGGCAGATTCAGGCGCTCCTGCTCCGGACGCTTCGACGTCTGATGTAGGTGTCTCCGATGCCATTGACGTCGCTGCTCGATTCGGTTTCGTTAGTGTGTTAATTGACACATTCTCTTGTGTCAATTGTTCGATTACACGGGAGGGCCGCTTTATGGTTTCACCGCTTACCTGTCGCGGCACGGGCACTACGAGTTGCCAGTACGTTTGGGGTCGTCTCCCTCCTCCTCGCGGTCTTGCTCCCCCTCGCGGTCTTGCTCTGCTTTGCAGTAGGGATACAACGCATCCTTGATGCCGGACAGGGGGGCGTCGTCGTCAAGGCGGCGAATGATCGGCAACGCGGCCTGCTTCGGCGTTTGGTCTTCGGACATGGCGTCACCGGTGCGAAGCATTGATGTTTCCTACAACGATGCCGTTGGGACTACCCAAATCGCCGCATGAACTAGGCAGGGCAACTCAGACTCACACTTACCTCCACTTACTCCTTCCATTTTAATTCGATCTCGATACTGGTGGATG
>JAAAOH010000140.1 GCA_009908925.1 Spirochaetota bacterium
CCAGAACTCCCACCTCTCGCAGGTCGTGCAGGGAATCGGTGAGGTCTGCGAGCGTGAGAATCACTCGTTGACCCTCATTCCTCCGCGGCAGGAGTCGCTGCTCGAGGGTGTGCGAAGCGCCGCCGTAGACGGGCTCATTACGCTCGGGCTCGAGCCCGGCACCGACACCGTTGGGCTGATCCGACAGCGCCACCTGCCGTTCGTGACCATCGACGGACAGGACGGCGGTGGCTTCCCGGTGGTCGGTATCGACGACCGGGCGGCCGCCGCGACGGCGATGAATCACGTGCTCGAGCTCGGCCACCGGCGCATTGCGGTGGTGTGTTTCGTGGATGAGCCGCAACTTACCGGCGTCTCGCCTGTGCGAGCGGCGCGGATGGCGGGCTACCGCGAGGCGCTCGAGGCGCGGGGGATGGGTGTGACAGCGGCGGACGCGCAGCGCGCCGCCCGGGAGGCGGGTGCCGGCCGAGCCGCCGGCGCGCGGTTCTGGGAGTGTGAGTCCTCCATGGCGGGCGGACGGGAAGCGGCGGAGCGCATTCTGGACTCAGGCGATGAGCCCACGGCGGTCGTCACCATGAGCGACGTAATCGGCCTCGGCGTGCTCGAGTATCTGGGCGAGGCGGGACGCCGCGTGCCCGAAGACATGAGCGTGGTCGGCTTCGACGACATCCCGGAGGCCACTCTGGTGCGCCCGCAGCTTACTACGGTGTCACAGTACGGCCTGGAGAAGGGACGGAGGGCCGCGGAGATCCTCATGCGGCTTATCGGGGCGGAGGAAGTTGTCGGCAGCACCGTACTCGAGACGCGGCTGGTGGTGAGAGAGAGTAGCGGGCCGCCCCCGTCCGGTCCTACGGTTGCCTCTGGGATGTGATCTCGTCGAGCGCCGAGAGGTCGATGTCGAGGGCGCTCCCGGGCTCGATAGCGATGCCGAGGCTCTCTCCCTCCTCCTCGAAGAACTCGTCCGGTCGGGGATCACCCCCGGCAAGCCAGGTGTCGACGAACTCACGCACGTCCTCCCAGCTCTCGCCCTTCGGACGCAGGATCCATGCGCCCAGCTCCTCTTCGTCCATTTCCTCCGCGCGTTCGAGCGGCCAATCGTTTTCGTAGAGCTCTGCGTAGGTGGCGCGGAAGACGTTGTCCGTGGACAGGACGATGCGTCGCAGATTCTCTACGTCACGGTACCGCCGGTAGTACCGAAGCGCCTCGACAAAGCCCATATCGGTCTCGGTGTACTCGACTGAGACGCGCAGCAGGTCAAACAGGCGATCCGCGTCCGTGAGCGCAAGCTGGTCGAGTCGTTCGCGAATGCCCGCGATCAGCAATTGCTGTCGCCTCGACCTGCTGAAATCGGAGCTGGTCTTTCGTGAGCGGGCGAAGGCGAGAGCGGCCGAGCCGTTCAGATCGTGCTCTCCCCGTGAGAAGTAGAGCATCCGTTTCTCGCCGTCGACGCGGTAGGTCATGGTAGGGTCGAGAAACTCCCGGTCGAGCTCAACGGGCACGGAATCGAGCGCGTCGACGACCCGCTCGAACGCCTCGAAATCGGCCGCGACGTAGTGGTCGATTTCGAGGCCGATAAGGTCTTCCACCGCCCGCACGGTAGCCGCGGGTCCCGCGAACCCGTGGATCTCGTTCAGTTTCCGGCCCTCGTGATAGATGTCACGCGGTATGCTGATGACCGAAACACGGTCCTCGGACGGACGGACGTACATGATGCTATCGGTAAGGTCCTGATGTGTGCCGAGCAGGAGGACGCCGGGGTGCTCGCCATCAGCCGCAGCGCGGTCCATGCCGTGTGTGACTGCCACCCGGTCGAGCGTCCACGAGCCCTCATCCTCTGCGTCGACGAGCTCGACAGCGCCGGCGTCGACGTCCAGGACGAAATAGCCGACCACGGTGGCGTTGTCCGTCTCGCTCGAGACCAGTTCGTAGGCTCGCCGTCTTGACGCGTTCTCCGGCGTCTCCGTGTCCGAGCCCGCCGGCTCGGCGATGTCGAGTTCCCGCGCCTCGAGGAAGGCGCGGAATCCTTCGTCATCGAGAAGGCGCGACAACCGCCGCTCCAGCTCATCCCGTACCCGTTCGATCTCCGCCTGCGGGTCGTATCCGCGTATCGCATTCGCAACGGCGCGCTCCAGGTCCGTCTCCTCCATGTCCATCGTTTCGCCGTCCACCCGGTAGGTGCCTTCCTCTGCGTCCGCCGCAATTCGCACAACGATCGCACCGTCCTCCTGAGCGATTCCGCGGCGCAGAACGAAGTCATCCTCCACGATACGTGTCGGGCGCATATTTCTCGCTTCGAGAAGCCTCGATACCGCCTGCCGGTCGGGCAGACTTCGGAGCTCGGAGCGAATTCGTTTCTCTGTCTCCACAATCCGGTCGATGCGCCCGGTTTGTTCGCGCACGAACTCGGCGGCACGTCGGGTGTCTTCGGGCATGTCCTCTACGGAGACCGTTTCGCCGAGGATGGTCTCTATGTCTACCGAACCTACGTCCGGTCGCGCAATCACACTGAAGTACCGCCGGTTTACGCGCAGCAGAGATACCTGCAGATCCCCGTCCACGCGTGGCCGCAGGCCGAGCCCCTCGGTCAGGGAGAACTGACCGCGAGGCCCGGTGAGCTCGCCCAGTAATTCACGGGCTTGCTCGGCATTCCGTTCCCTGGCCAACTCGCGAATCCCCTCCGTCGCGGCTTCGAAGATATCGCGGCCGGACGACGGCCGGGCGCCGGCCCGGGCCCCGCCCCCGGCCCCGGCGGCTGAGCCGTTCTCGCCCTGGTTCCGCTCCTGCGAAGGGCCGCCTACCTGCTCCTGCAGCCGCATCACGCGCAGGTGCAACGACACGACCGCAGCGGAAAGTGCGAGCAGCAGCGCTGAAGAGAATATGATTGCCGGTAGCAGCCCTGACGCGAACAGTCGCGGCCGGCCGGGTCGTCCCATGGTTTTTCCTGCCTCCTTCATCAAAGGTAGCGATTCGGGACACTCCGGTCATCTTCGGGCCCTTGGCTCGGACAAACTTGACGGAATCTTTGCGACGACTGTACCCGCGTTTGACGCGGACGGTCTACTCTCTGCCCCAGACACACTACGGGAGGGGGAGATACTTCATGGAACGACAGCCGGATGGCGACCGAAACAGTTTAGTCGGACAACAGCGGTTTCTGGTGCATCGGGCACGCGTGCTCGAAGATCAGCTACTGAAACACATGCAGCCGGAAGCGTATCGGCGCATAAAGCGCTATATGGACCGGCGGGGTCGCGGCAGGCAGGCGGTGCTTTCCGCCATGCAGGCAGCGATCGAGCGCCAGGTTGATGCCGAGATGCCCGGCCATTTCGACCCGACGGGCCGCGCCGGGCCCGTGTTCTTCGTTGAATCACGCGCAAAAAACGTCTACTCCATCTACCGCAAGATGCAGCGCAGCGGGAAGTCCTTGCGACACATCTACGACATGCTCGGCATCCGTCTCATATGCGGTGACGTAGGGGACTGCTATCGCCTGCTTGGGCTTGTTCATCGGATGTGGCACCCGGTTTCGGGTCGGTTCAAGGACTACATCGTCAATCCGAAGCCGAATGGATACCGCGGGCTGCACACCACGGTGGAGACCAGCGACGGCGATGTGGTGGAGATACAGATTCGGACGTTCGGCATGCACGTCATGGCGGAGCTCGGCTCGGCGGATCACGCCACGTACAAGAACACGGAGGTCGTCCATGTACCCGGAGAGATACGAGTTCGATATTGATGCGGAAGACAGAAGTGAGATCCTCGAAGCGGTGGGAGTGCCGTTCATTGTGGTGGGATCGAGTCTCAGAGTGCTCTTCTTTTCTCAACAGGCGGGGGCTCTGTTCGGGCTTACGCTTTCCGACATCGGGCGTCCGTTGGGTAGCGTGCTCCCTCCCGGCGAGGCCGACCAGGCGCTTCACGCCGTGGAAACCGCCCTGGATCGGATGCGCCCCGTTCGTGCGCAACTCGAAGTCGCAGGCGACTCCGATTACGAGCAGCGTGTGCAGGTGCTAGAGACGCCCGACGGGGCAGTGAGCGGTGCCGTGCTGACCTACGCACCTCATGCCGGGGGCGACCGCTCGGTGCGGCACCTCGAGCGGCTTATCGAGTTCTACGAATCGGTTTTGTCGCGACTGCCCGACATGGTCGCTCGCTTCGACAGGGGACACCGCTTCATCTACGCCAATCCGGCCATGGCCGCGGCAGCGGAACTCGAAGTCGAAGACATGCTCGGACGCACGGCGGAGGAGCTCGCACTCTCGCCGCCGCTTCAGCGCCTGTGTGGTACGGAAGTGGAGGCTACAGTAGTGACCGGCGAGCCGTTTTTCGAGACCGTCTCGATATCCCGGGGCGAAGGCGATGAGCGAGAGCTGTGGTGGCGGATGATACCCGAGCTAAATACCCTCGGCAGCGTGGGCTCGGTTTTCGTGGTCGCGACCGACGTCTCCCCTCTTGCCGGAGCCGGCGAGGACTCTCCGCGGACCTCGCCGCGGGGTTTCGCCGAGGGGGGTGATTGACTTTTTCGGTAAACAGTCGTACTAGTACAGCAGCGGTTGACTGACCCGGGCGTTCCCGCAGGTTCCTCACAAGCAGGTCCCTTCGCCCCGCACGCGCTTACCACGCTCCTTCTCCCGCATAACACAACAATCGGTGCAACCCTCCGCGGGACGTGTTTCACTCGAAAAAGGAATTCTATGTCTACTCAATCATTTGCCGACCTCGGTCTGTCCGAGGCCTTTCTTCGCAGCGTGGCTGCCCAGGGCTATGACACGCCCACGGAGATCCAGGCGCGCGCCATCCCCCCTCTGCTCGAGGGAAAGGACCTTCTCGGAACCGCCCAGACGGGCACCGGCAAGACAGCCGCATTCACCCTTCCGCTCCTTCAGCGCCTCGTGGCCGATGGCCATGCAAGCCGTGGCGGGTCGCGCGGTCGCGGGCAGGGCGCCTGCCGGCCGATCGCGCTCATCCTCGCGCCGACGCGCGAGCTCGCCATCCAGATAGACGAGAGCGTGGCCACCTACGGGGCCGGCTCCGGCGTCTCGCATCTTGCCGTTTTCGGCGGTGCCTCCAAGGGCGGCCAGCTCTCGGGGCTCCGCAGGAATCCGCTTGTGCTCGCCGCAACACCCGGCCGCCTGCTCGACTTTGTCGGTGAGCGGGCGATCGACCTCTCCGGCGTGCAGACCCTCATCATCGACGAGGCAGACCGCATGCTCGACATGGGCTTCATCCCCGACGTGCGACGCATTGCCGCCCTCGTTGAGAACAGGCGACAAACCGTGTTGTTCTCGGCGACCATGCCCCGCCCCGTGGAGGAGCTCTCCCGCGAGCTTCTCGGTGAGGCCGAGCGCATTGCGGTGGCGCCCGAGGAGATCACCATCGATCGGATCCGCCAGAGCGTGCTCCATGTCGCGCGGGAGGATAAGCCTGCCTTGCTCCCCGAGCTCATCCGCGACCGGAACATGTTCCGCGTGCTCGTGTTCACCCGCACGAAGCACCGTGCCGCGCGCCTCGCGAAGGCGCTGCGAAAGACCGGTATAGACTCCGATGAGATTCACGGCAACCGCAGCCAGAACCAGCGCCAGAGCGCCCTCGAGCGATTTCGCTCCGGACGGGTGCAGGTGCTCGTCGGGACCGACGTAGCCGCCCGCGGAATCGACGTGGATGACATCACCCATGTCATAAACTACGAGATTCCGCACGAGGCGGAGAC
>JAAAOH010000263.1 GCA_009908925.1 Spirochaetota bacterium
GGACCTGTTATGACGAGGGCAACCCCCGGTGTCCCGGTGCGCCGTCCATAGCCATCGGCCATGAAGCCGGCCCCGGACTCGTGGCGGGCGGTGACATGTCTGAGAGAGCTCCCGATGAGCGCGTCATAAATGTCGAGATTGTGTATGCCCGGAATGCCGAATACGGTGTCGCATCCGAGGGTCTCGAGCGTCTCTACTACGATGTCGCTGCCTGTCTTTTCTTGCATATACCTCCCCTGCAGAAATCGTGAGCAGCACGGCACACACGTCGCACAGCACCGTCCCGCATCAGCGGTCCGGCGTGGTTGTTCGGTGGTCCTCGTTCAGGTTGCTATGGGAAGAGTGATAGGTAATGTAGCGGCACCGGCGCACAGACGAGGATTCCCCCGGAATGCGACAGGTACCACGGACTACACTGCACGCTCTAACTCTAGCGGGCCGGGGGGAGTGTGTCAATATGGCCGATTATTCGGGAGCTCCGGTTTTCCGGTTGCCGACCGAGGTGTATCGGGCGCATACTAGTAGAGGAGGATGAAATGCAGATCGAGAACGTGACTGCACAATCACGCGGTGTTCTCGTCCGGCTTGCGAGCGACGCAGTCTGGCAGTACTTCCACAGCATCGAGCCTCCCGCAGAGACCGAGACAAGCGGCCAAGTTGCCGAGCACGGAAATACCGGCGAACAGCGCACCAACCAGGACACCATTGCGGAATGGCAGGGGCGCTACGTGGACATCACCCAGTAAACGGATCGCACCCGGGCGGGCACTTCCTTGACGGTCCCGGGAACGGCCTGGTAGCTTTTACGTGGTGACTGGTGGTCATTTTCTGACGAGTGGTCAAAGAGAAGGGCCGCCGGCGAAGGCGAGCACATGGGAATCCCCGAGCGAAGAACACGGGAAAGGGACGAACGACGCAGCAGCATCCTCGAGGCTGCTCGCCGGCAGTTCCTCGCGCGTGGCCTCGAGCAGGTGACAATGTCCGAGGTCGCCAGGGAAGCGGAGCTCAGCAAGGGGACGCTGTACCTGTACTTCGAGGACAGGACCGACATCATGTACTCCCTTCTGCTCGAATCGCTCGAGGACCTTCGCGATCGCGTCGTCCCGGTTATCGATGGGCCGGGGACGGGCATCGAGAAGGTACATGAGCTCGTTGAGCGCTACATCGCCTTCTATCACGAGCAACAGGACTTCTTCCCGCTCTTCCACTACCTCGATTATGCCTTCAACGCCGAAGGGCCGACCGATTCGACCGCGGAGGCATGCTTCTCCATCATAGATGAGCTCAACCGGGGCCTTCAGGACCTGCTCCGGACGGGAATCGCCGACGGCAGCTTCAGGTCGGAGATAGATCCCGACGAGCAGGCGGTGATGTACGCCCATGTCATCCACAGCTTCATGGAGCACGCGGTCGCCCGCGGTGGGTTCATTCGGGCTCGCACGGGCGTTGATCCGGAGGCGCTGATCCGGCGGATGTTTGCGATGATTATCGATTCACTGCAGTAGAAAAGGAACAGGCATGGAACGGTTTTTCAGGCGACCGGGGCTGGTCGTTGCGGCGATACTCGTCATTACCGCGGTGTTTGCCGCTCAGATTCCCGAGCTCGAGATAAACAACAACATCAAGATCTTCATTCCGGAGGACAATCCCTCCCGCGTGGCCTATGAGAACCTGAAGGATGACTTCGGAAGCCAGGAGCAGGTAGATATCGCGGTCACCAGTGACGCTGCGAGTATCCTGCGACCCGCGCCGCTTTCCACCATCCGCGAGATCACCGGTAAGCTCGAGGATCTCTCCACCGTCGAGAGTGTGCGCTCGGTGACCAACGCCGACTTCATAGAGGCGACCGGAGACGGCATGCGTTCAGCCACCCTGCTCGAGGACGGGGAGATCGCCGAGTCCAAGATCGAACAACTGAAACGGCGTGTTCTCACCTGGCCGCAGCCCTATGAGAACAGCATCCTTTCGAGCGATTTTCGCTCCACGCAGATTCTCGTCACACTGATAGAGGACTCCGAGACCGCCGAGCGCGAGCAGTTCCACGCCGCGGCTACGGAGATCATTTCCGACTACGAGGACATCGGTCTCGACTTCTACATGGCGGGTGATCCGGTGATCACTGTGCTGCTCAAAGAGTACATGCTCGGCGACCTCCTCTATCTCATACCGATGGTGACCATCGTCGTGCTCCTCGCGCTGTTTCTCTCGTTTCGCAACCTCGGGGGCGTCGTGCTGCCCATCACGACGGTGTTGATCAGCACCGTATGGGCGCTTGGGGTGATGTCCCTGCTTGACATCTACTTCTCGATGATCTCGACCGTGATCCCGGTTCTGCTCATCGCGGTCGGCAGCGCCTACGTCATTCACATTTTCAATCACTACTACGACAGTGTGCGCGCCGCGGAAGATCTCACACCGGAGCGCCACCGGGACATTGTCTTCGAGACGCTTCGAAAGATCGGCGTGCCCGTCATCATGAGTGCCCTCACAACCGCGGCCGGTTTTGCCTCCATCGCCACGAGTGCCATCGTGCCGATGCGCCACTTCGGTATCATCAATGCCGTCGGCGTGGTCAGCGCGCTCATCGTCACTCTTACCTTCGTGCCCGCACTGCTTCTCCTGCGCCGTACCGCCCTTCGCGGCCAGGGTGTCGCGCGCGGTTCCAACCGCGGTGCGCAGGGCGGCCCGGACGACGACGGGTTCAGCCGCATTTTGCTGTGGTTCTACGGGTTCTTTTCCGGTCGCAGCCCGCGCATCATTTTTCTGAGCCTGGTCATCATCGGCGTTTCCGTCTTGGGCCTCACGACGATTGTTGTGGATAACTCGATGATCGAGTATTTCCAGCGTGACTCGGAGATCCGGGTCGCCGACCGCTTCATTCGGGAGAACTTCAGCGGCACCAAGACCTTCAGTATCGTCGTCTCCGGTGACGAACCGGCCGCCCTGACGGACCCCGAAGCGCTTGCCGCCATGGACGAGCTCGGGGCCTACCTCGCGCGCGAGTATGACGCGGTCGGCAAGGTCGTGAGCTTTTCGGACTTCATCCGACGAATGAATCAGGTGATGAACGTCCCGCCGCCTGCGCCGGAGTCGGCCGGGGCGGTCGAGCCCGCGGGCGGCGGGGCAGCGTCTGGCGGCGCCGGAGACGGTGGCCCCGCGGACGGTGACGGCACCGGGGACGGCTCCAGCGATGGCGCCGGTGATGGCGGCGACGGCGCCGGCGAAACCGAGGTTCCCGGAAGCTTCTTCTCCGAAAGCAGCTACGCGCCGGACGGCAGCCGGCACGGCGACCGCGACACCGGTCGGGACGGGGGTGCGGACGGCAGCCGGGCTGGCAGCCGCAGCGGCAGCACCGGCCGCGGCCGGGGGCTCGTGCACCTCGTTGCCGACGGCACCGGAGACGATGCAGGAGCGGAGACCGACGGCTCGGACGGCGGTGCCGGCAGTTTCTTCGAGGGCGAGGGCGGCATGGACGGCGGTGGCGCTTCTGCCGCCGGCGAGAGCAGCGACGGGCCGGGTTCTGAAGAATCCGGCGGCGCTGGGGGACAGGTCGGCGCGGACTCGCCTGCCACCACCGGCACCCGCGACGTTGCCCCGGGAGAGCCCGAGCTCCGCATCGACCATAGTCCCACCTACCGTGAGCTCATGGGCGCGGTCGCCGAGGCCTACGGGCGCGCCGAAGCGCTCGATATGTCCACCCGGGAGTTCGTCGACCTCCTGTTCCGCGAGTTGAACTACGGCGGCGCAGCTTACGACGAAATTCCCACCGATCCGGACAAGTATCCGGTCTCCGACATGCAGGGACTTCAGAACCTCATCTCACAGTATCTCCTTGTCTACTCCGGCAGCCTCGACGACTTCGCCGACGACTCCCTCGAGCCGCAGAGTGCTCGCATGTACGTCGTCCTCGAGGCCGCGAACAGCCTCGTCGCAGAGGAGGTCTCAGAAGGGGCGCGGGAGTATGCGTCGGAGCACTTCCCCGAGGGCTACGATATCTCGATTGCCGGATTCTCCGACATGGAGAGTGCGGTCACCAGGCTCATCGTGAACTCCCAGTTGTGGAGCCTGTTCTCCGCGCTCGTCGTGGTGTTCATCATCGTAGCGCTTGCCAACCGCTCGGCGGTGGCGGGGCTCTACGGCATCGTTCCCCTGAGTTTCGCGATCCTCATCAATTTCGGTGTGATGGGCATCAGCGGCATCAAGCTCAACATCGCCACGGCGATGATCGCATCCATCGCCATCGGCATCGGCATAGATTACACCATTCACTTTCTCACCCGGTACCGCATCGAGCGTGCTGAAACAGACGATCTTCGCGAGGTGACCAAACGAAGCATACTGACGACCGGCAAGGCGATCCTCTACAACGCCTTCGCCGTGGGCGCGGGATTTGCCGTGCTCATCGCCTCGAACTTCAATCCGCTTCGCTACGTCGGTGTGCTCGTGGCACTGACCATGCTCACCTCATCGATCGCGGCCCTAACGATTCTCCCGGTGCTTCTCAATCTGTTCCGGCCTCGCTTCATAGCGCGTGGTGCTCGGGGGCAGAACGACCCGGCGGGGTCAGCGCCGGCGGGTGAGGTAACGACACAAGGAGGCTCAACATGAAATTCAGAACACAGGTCATCACAGTCACGGCGTTCACGCTGCTCGCTCTCATGGCTGCATTGCCCGCGCATGCCATAGACGGGCGCGAGATAGCGGAGAACGTGGTCAATCGCGAGGACGGCGAAACCGGCCACAGCCTCATCAACATGGACCTCATCGATGCGCAGGATAACGTCAAGAACCGCATCATCGAGGAATGGAGCATGGAGGACGATGAGGGCCTCGATCGCCTCGTTATCGTCTTTCACCGGCCGGCCTCGGTGCAGGGAACCCGGTTTCTCGTCGTCGAGAACGAGGATCGCGACGACGATCAGTGGATCTACCTGCCGGCCCTCGACCGCGTCCGACGCATCGCCGCGTCGGAGGGCGACCAGAGCTTCATGGGAACCGACTTTACCTACGACGACCTGGCAACCCGGGACGTCGACGAAGATACCCATGAGCTTCTGCGCGAGGAGACCTTCTCCGGCCGCGAGGTATACGTGGTCGAGTCGGTTCCTAAAGACCCCGATGACTCGCAGTACTCCCGGCGCGTGCAGTGGGTGGCCAAAGACATCTGGGTTCCGCTGAAGGCGGAGTTCTACGACAAGAGTGATGAGCTCTTGAAGACACTGACGGTGGAGGAGCTCGAAGAGGTGCAGGGCATCTGGACGCCCATGGTGAGCGTCATGGAAAACGTGCAGACCGAACATGCCACGCGGCTCGAGGTGCAGAAGACCCGCTACAACGAGGACCTCAACCCCGACCTCTTCAGCACCAACTTTCTGCGAACCGGGCGGGTGCAGTAGCTGCACGCTGTGACGCACCACGCCTCGCATACCGCGCTTTCAGACATCCCGCTTCACAAGGAGGACCAGAATGAAACGGATGAGCACACGAAGAAAAACACCAAGATTGATTTCGACAATTCTCGCAGTATTCCTCCTCGCGGTTCCCCTCTCCGCCCAGGACAACGGCGAGGGCGATGACGGAGGTGGGGGCGGCGGAACGGTCAGCTTTTTCGAGGGTGACTCCGGCGGCGGAACGTCCCCCTCGACCAGCGTCGGCGGGGAAGTCGAGCTCGAGCTTCGCGCATTCCCCGAATATGACGACTTTGAC
>JAAAOH010000222.1 GCA_009908925.1 Spirochaetota bacterium
CAATTGCCGACATAGTGCTCATCGAAGGGGTGACCATCGAATCACTCTGGCCCTGGATCGTTGTTGCGCAGGAATTGGTGCACCCCCTATCCCTGGGGCAGCGCAGTGCGGCGGCTGCAGCTCTCGGATCGGCCGGCGTGGGTGCGATCAACACGCTCGTCGGTGATCTCCTGCCGGCGGCGGAAGGGCGGAGCACGCGAGCGCAGTCAGAATGGAGCACGAGGCAGCCACCCACCGGCACGATCGACCGCACGAGCGCGCACGGAAATACCGCCGGCCGTCCGGCGCTCTTCGCCGCGTTTCGGTACTTGCTCGAGTGGTGTTCAAACGAACGGCCGCTGTTGCTCCTCTTCGACAACCTGCAGCGCTTCGATGAGAGCTCGGTTGAGCTCTTTCGCCAGCTGCTGCCCACGCTGCAGCGGGCCAGCGTGATGCTTGTTGTCACGCTGCGCGATCCGTCACAGCGCATTACTGACGGGCATCGCTCGCTTGTGGCGGAACTTCTCCACGGACCGAACGTAAACGCGATCGAGCCCCGCCGACTGTCGAGTCGGGACGTAATGATCCTCGCGCGGTCGCGAGAGGTCGAGCTCACGTCCGAAGAAGCGAGCCGGATCGCGAACGAGTCGGGAGGTAATCCCCTCTTCGTGCTCGAGCTTCTTCGAGCAATTCTGGAAGCTCGCAGCGCACGCGCGAACTCCGATGTTCAGAGCTCGCTCTCGGAGGCGCGGGTCCTGCGGCGGATCTCCTCGGTGATTCAACACCGGTTCTCCGCGCTACAAGAGGATACTCAGAAGCTACTGCAGATGGCGGCGCTCCTCGGACGGCACGTTTCCAACGTCGAGCTTTCCGCGCTCTCTCTTGTGAACGGTGACTTACTCGCGTCGCTGACCGAGGCCGAGCGTGCAGGGTTCATCAGCTCAGAGCCGCATCACTCCTATCGCTTCACCCATGAGCTTGTCCGGCGGGCAGTGGTCGCAACGATCCCCGCAGCCGAGCAATCGAGGATCTCGGTGAGCGCCGCATGTCAACTCGAGGAGAGCTACGGGCAGCACGCGGAGCGCCACGCGGCTCGGCTTGCCGCTCTGTTTCTGCGCGGAAACACGGAGGACGCTCGGGATCGCGGAATACGGTACAGTTTGATCACGGCAAATCGTGCCATCGAGACGTACGCGTGGGAGAGCGCCCTTGCTACCGCAGACGATCTACTCGCGCAGTACGGCACCCACCTTGACCGGGACACGACCTCGCGCCTGAGGCTGGCGCGAGGTAGTGCGCTCTTTCGCCTGGCGCGCCGCTACGAAGCGTTTGAAGAGTTCTTGGCGGTCTTCGACTACTTCTACGAAATGCGGGATCTGGATGCGATCATCACGCTCCTGCGTAACCACTCTTACGTGGAGGCGGGTGATGTCGAGGTTCATCACATAGCAAGGCAAGCACTGAGACTCCTGACACCGGGAAGCTCGAGAGAGTTCGACGTGCGCTACCACTACGCGTTCACCTGCAATGCCGCGATTGGTGACTACGAGAGTGCGCTCGAACAAGCGGATCGGCTCGTCCAGCTCGCCCAATCGGCGCCTGATCCCGTGCGATCCACGCTCTCACTTTCCAAGCGCGCGTATATCCTCATTCGCCTCCGACGCTTCGAGCAGGCAAAGGAACATATCCGGCGACTGCCGGAACTGGACCCGGACCAGGCGCCGCTCATCGCAAACTACGCGACGATGGTACGAGCGGGCCTTGCCCGGATCGAAGGTCGCACCGAGCTCGCGATGAAGCTGTACCAACGTTGCGTGGAGATCGTGCGCCTTACCGACGACACCGCGCTCACTGCTACAATGATCCACTTTGTGGCGCGCATGACACTCCATCGCGGCGATTGGCCGAGCGCCATGCGGCTCTCCCGGAAGAGCGCCGAGCTGCACGCCATGAACGGCAACGCCTTTCATCAGTTCATCCTCGCCTGCTACTACTCGGGAAGCTTCGACGAAGGCGACAAGAAGCTGGCCGAATTGCTCGAACAGTCGTCTAAGACCCCGACGTTGCGGGGAACGATTCCTGCAAATGCCGCCTGTTCCATCGCGCTTCGTTTCGCTTCGACCGGCGAGCGCACGTGGACCGACTGCGGAAAGTGGATCGCCGCGACGATCATCGGCGATACTCACGCTCACCCCGTTCCGGTCGCGCGCGCAGCGTTTGCCCTCGCGCACATTCTTCGAAGCGAGGAGCGCAAGGACGGGGAAGTGGACCGAGCGCTCGTGGAGCTCGCCCGCGAGGGACTAGAGGTCAACTCCCGGTACGCCGTTCTTCAGGAGGACTACGCGCTTTACGCGCAGGCGCTGCTCGCCGACCTCGACGGCGATCAGACTGCTCTTAAGACCCTTCTGCAGCAAGCGGCGGCTCATGCGCGTCGCATATCGAATCTGCCCGCCCTGGCGTGGGTTCTCGGCGAGATTGCCACGCGCTTCGGGGATAGCGATGCGCGCCGGGAGGCCACCGAGATAGCCTCCCGGTTGGGAATGGGGCCGTTACTTCGAACGCTGAACGCGGCGCGGCTACCCACGAAGCGCGAGCTCGAAGTGCTCCGACTGGTTGCGGAGGGGCTCACCAACCAGGAGATCGCAGCTTCCCTCGGCATCAGCATGCACACCGTTTCGCGACATGTCGGCAACATATTGCGAAAACTGGAATGTGCAAGCCGCACAGAGGCGGTGAGCACAGCACTTCGGCTCGGACTCATACGCATCAAGTAGGCGCGCAGCTTCGCAAACGCCTGCCGGATCGGATCCGGGATGGGGAGTTCTGACTATCAGGCTTTCCCAACCGATGCAGTCGGGTTGAAGGCACCCCATAGTCAGCAGCTGCCCCGCTGACGCACCGAACGGCTCCGGGATCTCCGGAGAAACAATAGCTGCAGTTGTTGCTCTCATCGTAATTGGCCAACGCGCAGGTAAGAAATGCGGAAACCGGACTTGAGACTTGTTGAGGTAAGACAAAGCACCGTGAAACCGCTACATCAGGGCCGCGGATTACGTATCGTCTAAGGGGCCTCTTGCACGTGTAGTGACTCTTCCCCGCCACGGCCCACGCATTGATAATGCGGAACCGTCCGGCGGCCCTGAGCTCTTCCACCGCCTCCCCGATCTCCTCCCGGCGCCAGCCACCGAGGATTCCGAACACCGGCTCCCACGCAGCGTGCCACGGACCCGGCGCCGTCCGCGCGGTGCCGGCAAGGACCGCTGCCGCCTGACCCGGCGTACCGGCGTCGCTCGCGTCTACCGGCCGCTGCGTGCCGGCCTCTGTCAGCCCGGCCATCTCCCGCGGACTCGCCGGTACAATTGCCTGCGCAGGCTGACCGTCCCGCCCCGCGCGCCCCGACTCCTGCAAGTGGCTCTCAACCGTCGGCGGGAGATCCCGGTGGATCACGGCACGGATCCTTCGCGCGTCGACGCCCATGGCGTCAGTTCTGCTTAGATTACGAATTTCGGCATTCGACAGCCATCAGCAATATCCCGCCGGCGAAGCTCGAACAAGCGGACGATGCCGAGAACGAGGCCCAGTCGAGGCGGCCGGACGCACACAGAGCAGTCTCCGGAGAAACCGGGACGATTCAGTCTGGTCGTCACGATAATGGCCATCCACGCGACAAAACCAGGCAGGGCCAGAAAGACACGGGGCGAAACGGCCAGGATAGTCCGAGAAAGTGGGGAGAGTCGCTGTCGTCTTTCTCCGTAGTCAATATCTAAGCGCGCCCCATCTCATCGGCGGCCAAAGGTGCATGGACGGCCACGGGCGGTAGTGTTATACTTGTAAAGGTGACTGGTCGAGTCATCTTAGCGCTATATGTGCTCTGCGCGGTGACTGCAGTCTCTCTGGGCGAGGATCGGGGCGAGACTGCTGCCAGCGGCGTATTGCTTTTCGAGCAGGGACGGTACGAGGAAGCCGCCGCTGCCTTCGAGAAAAACCTAACCGACGGTTCCACCACTCTGCGCGAACGCGCGTTGCTCGCCCTCTCCTATGCTCACACCGACAGGCTCGATGCCGCTCTCAAGGTCGCCGACCACGCCCGCCGGGAGGCACCGTCGAACTCCCTCGTGCAGCTCGCGTACGCGAACGTGCTCTATATGGACGAGCAGTATGAGGCGGCGACCGACGCGTTTTCCCGCGTCCGCCGGCTCGAGCCGTCGTCCGAGCCGGCTCTCGACGGCCTGGTTGCGTCGCTTCTCAAACAATCCGCTGCCCAACTTCACGCCGGCGAGCTCGCGGCAGCTGAGGCCAATATCGAGCGTGTGCTGTCCATCGCGCCCTCACACCCGGCAGCACTCGGTCTCTTTGTGACACTTCGCAAGCGTCAGGGCCGGAATGAGGGGATCATCGACGCCCTCGAGCAACTGGCCCGCCAGAACTCTCGTGCGGCAGACGTGCACGCAGAGCTCGCGCGGCGCTACATGGAGACCGGTCGAATCGAGGATGCGATCAGGGCCTACCGCGAGGCAGAGGCTGCCGGAACCGATGATCCGACGACCTACCTCGTTCTTGCCCGCCACGAGCTCCCAAGAGCCACGAAATCGATCACGCTCAGCCGACTTCACCTCGCAATTGGCAAGGGTGTGCAGCAGGCTGGTGCGCTGCGGGTGCGGCTCGCCCGCCGCCTGGACGGGAATGAGCAAGACTGGACAGAGGACGACATAACGGCGATCGAGGACATCGTCCGCCGAAGCGAAGAGCCGATTTCCGTTATTGAGGACGCCCTCGCGCTGCTGGAACGAGTGCACGGAGATGCTGCGGCCTTCGAGCGGGACGTGCGGCGACTTTCGGAGTGGTATCCGAGCAGCAGACGGCTGAAGATCGCCATTGGTCGCCTTCTCGAGCGCAACGGCAGTTGGGAGGACGCCCACCGGCACTGGTCCGCGGTGCTCGAGGCGCATCCTACGCTCAGCGCAGCGCAGATCGGCACGGCTCGTGCTCTCGATCAACTCGGCATGGCTGCCGAGGCTCGCCTGGCGTATCGCAGGGCCCTCGATAGAGCACCTGAACACGAGCACATCTACGATGCGCTTTCACGACTCTACGAGGGCGATGAATCGACCTTGCGGCAGTTCTACCTCGATCGGTTGGCCATAAATTCTCGCAATCCAACGCTGCTGGAAGCACTCGCGCAGTTGGAGCGCCACATGGGAATGGCCGACGCCGCGGCGGGACATCGAGCGGCCCGGTCGCGTATCCTCGAAGAGCGTCGATCCGACTCGAGCGCAGCGTCGCAAGCGGGAGACCGATAGCGGGAGCACGGATATGCGGTACGGAAACCGGATATGGGCACTGGCAACCGGTCTGGCGGTTTTCGCCGCATCGGTTTCCGCCGGGGAAATCAACCTCGGTAGCAACCGGCATCGGTATTCCGTGCTTCCCGAGGCAGAATACGCGGAGGCGGCTACAAGGGAAGCAATCGCGCCCGCGGCGGGCGCCTCCTGGCAGCCGGTAAACGGCAACTCGCTCCCTGTAGCGTATTCAACGGGAACAATCTGGATCCGGGTAGAGCTCCGACATGAGGGTGACGCCGGGGCACGGTACTACCTCGAGCTCCCGTCCGCACAGCTGAAAGACGTGACAGTGAGGCAGACGGGGCCCGAGGGATCTTCGATCATTCAGCAGCACGCCCGCAGCCGCACACCGGCAGCGAACTCGATGAGTGACATCTACCCCGTCTTCCCGATCACCCTCGACTCTGTGGGAACCCATACCCTTTACATACGATTGCGCAGCGATACTTACCTTGGCACGCCCGTGTATCTCACATCCTCGGAGACCTACATGCGGAGCCGGGCCATTCGCGAGGCGGCCGTCTTCATGCTCCTCGGCGGTATCCTCTTCTCCATCATCTTTGCCTTCGTGCAGTTATGGCGGCTCCGACATCGATTGTTCGCCGCCGCCCTCGCGTACCTGCTTCTCATGTTCATCGGTATCTGGACCGGATTCGCCGACGCGACTCGCGTGCTCGGCGGCGTCAGCCCGGGGGTGGCCGAAGCGCTGTTCAGGCCGAGCTTCCTGCTCGCCTCGGCCGGTATTCTCTATCTCACCTACCAGGTTGTCGGCGGCCCTCGCCGCCGTCGAGCAACCCGCGATTCGGTGTTGGCCGCCTGCGGTCTTGTGCTGCTCCTGATTCCCTTTTCCATATTCGTCGGGATAGGTGCGGTGTTCATGTGGGCTCTTGCCGTGGTCATGGCGCTCCATTTCGGGCTTGTCGTGGCTCTGCTCGTGCAGAGCAGGCTCGCCGATTCGTCTTCCCGGGCCATGGCGCTCTCGTGGGCTGCGCTTGCCTTGTTTCCCGTCTCCAGCATTGGAAGCAGGATCGAGCTTCTGCCCTACACCGCGAACCTGGAATACGCATTCGTGCTCGCGCTACCGATCCACATGTCCCTCCTCCTCGGGGCCATCCACCGATTGGTTGTCCCGGCGGCCTCGCGCCCGCAGCCGCACAGGGGCCGGTCCGCTGTTCACCCGGGAAACGACATGCCGTCGGCCGTTGTGACGGAGACTCCGGAGTCAGTCGGAATGCTGGAACGGCGGCTGCACGATCTTATGAACCGTGAAAAAGCATACACCGAGCTTGGACTGACCGAGGAGAAGCTGGCCCGCAAGTGCGGCGTTTCTCGCCACGCGCTGTCAGGTTACCTCAACCATTATCTCAGCACCAGCTTTTACGCCTACCTCGACTCCTACCGCATCCCACACGCTCAAGAGCTCCTTGGCCACGACAGCGGCATTTCCGTACTCGAAACCGCCTACGCCGTGGGATACAACTCAAAAACCACCTTCAACCGTCGCTTCAAGGATCTCACGGGTATGTCGCCTCGCGACTACAGAAAGCGCGTCACCGCGTCGCAGGCACCACTCGACGAAGATGCCGAAGCAACGTCGACCCCGCGGCGCGCGATTCTTCGCTAAGAAAAAGGTACCAATCGATCGAGTGAGCCGAATCGGGACGCTCCGCCGCGTATGATCGAGCTTGTGTTGGATCGTCGAGGAGCGTGAGTGAGAGCCCATATGCTGCGGGTCGCAGCGGCGACATGCGTATGCCTGTCTCTGGCGGTCGGTGCCGGCGCCCAGCCTCCGGCACCGGACAATGTCCGCGACGGGAGCGGCTCAGATGTCGATTACCTGACCTCCACGTCCAGCTATCCCACGAACTGGGATGGGGTGGACTGGTCCGACTACGAGGATGACGCCAAGAAGTACCGTCTCCGGCTGGTCAGCCGGGAACTCGGTGACGACATACGGGACGTCGAGGTCCCCTCGGCATCCGGAACAACGGACAATCCACCGACGCGCTACACATTCACCGGCCTCAGTCTCAATCATAACGAAGAGTACTACGTCGAAGTGAGAGCTATCGGCGTCTCGGCGCAGGAAGAGGAGAGCGCGCCGGTTGACTCCGACGGAGTCCTCATTGACGTGGAAGCCCCATCGCTCGTCGACATCGCCCCCGATGGAGGGACCATCGGTGAGACGAGCATTCCCCTCAGCTGGGAATTCGCAGATGAAACAGGCGGTGTCGAAGAGAGCGGCGTCGACAGTTACGACGTAGAGGTGAAGGACGGGGATTGGAGCTGGCGGCGGCTTCAAACCCGGACGAGTCGAACATCTCTGGATTTCGCCGCTTCCTTCGGCGATCGGTACCGATTTCGTGTACGCGCCCGGGACGAAGCCGGTAACGTGAGCGCCTTTGCAGAGACAGGGGAAGTGCAGGTGGCGTCTCTCTCCGGTGGTTTCCTTCTCTCCGCCCGCCCGGAAATCCTCGAGTTCGCGCGCGATGAGTCCGCGAAGGACGCCACGCTCTCTTTCACGCTTTCGGGAGTTGCCTCACTCAGTCTTACCTCCATACGGATCGACCGACGTTACCCAGAGCCCGATCGCCTCGAAGAGGGGGTGCCGCAGTCGCTCTCGGGCACGGTCAGAAGCGGAGATACGCTCACCCGGTCTCTCGAGGTGAGCGCGCTCGATCGTTCTCGTGCCGGTGACGGCCCGATGCGGGTAACCTTCCGCGTCTCCGGCCTCACACCCGGTGGTGACCGGGTGGAGGGCAACGCCACGGTGGAGGTGCGTTTCTCGGAGGGGCTTGCATCCTCACTCACCGTCCGGGATGTCGCGATCGAGCTTCCGCCGTCGCCCTACTACGTGGGGGACGCAGTCGAAGGTCGAATCCGCATCGAGGCCACCGGCTCGGGGACGGTCGAGGGCGAGGTCACCGTGGACGGCTCGACCACCTGGGCGACTGATCCGTCGTTTACCGCCGCGGTGGACGGCACCACCGTGATCCCCATCCCGAGTCTCCTCCCGACCTCGAGCGCCGGCACCCATTCGGTGGGCATCCGCATCAGCTCTCCGGTGGTCCGCACGGCAAACACCGATTATACCGTTACCGCGGCGGAGAGCCCGTTCCCTCCAGAGCGGCTCGTTCTTATTCCCGGCGTGGCGGAGCTCTCGACGCTGGACGGCACGGCGGAGGCCCGAAGCGCACCGGGTGCCGGTTACAGCGAGTTCGCCTTTACGGGGACCGCTACGCTTCATCTCCTGTCGCTCGGAGACGTGTCGGTGGCGGATGCGGCGGTAGACGGCCTCATCGTGCGCTATCCCGACACCTCGAGTGAACCGGAGATCCGCGGGGGTACTGTCTCCGCGGAGGCGACAGGGGCCGATCCGCTCGCGGAAGCCGCCGATGGTTTTTTGCGCGTCCGCAGCCTGTCCTTCGAGGGCAGGAGCGGGAGACCTACGGACACCCTGATCGCCAGCGCGGCGCTCTATCTGCCACGGCTCGGATTCGAGCTTCTGCTGCATGACGGATTTCCCGTAGGGGAAGGCGGCGTACGGGGCATAAGCTTCAGCCATTCTCGCTCCGATGCCGTCGTCATCGAGGACCTCTTTGGAGCGGAGTTCCGGCTCCACGATGCCGAGGGCTCCGACGCGATCAGTCTGGAGCAGGACCGCGCGGGCGACCGCTACGGGATCTCGCTCTCCGGGAGCATCGCCATGGAGGAAAAAGAGGGTGCGTCCTCGTCGATGACCGAGATCACGACCTTTCGCGATCTCACCTTTTATACCGACGGAGAGGTTGAGGGCGAAATCGCCTTCCCCGCGGAGTACGAGATCATCCCGGATTACCTGTACTTCGACGGCATCGCGGTGCGCGGCACGGACAGCGCTCTTGAGATGGATCTCGAGGGCTACGTGGCGAGTCTGCCGAAGCCTCTCGGAGATGCGGGAGAGGCCCGCTTCTCCTTGACCCTGGATGACGAGGGCAACGCCGAGGGCGGGATTGCCGCTATCAACGAGCTCGAGCCCGACGGGGAGGGCCACGGTCTCGACGGAGACGATACGGAGTGGGAGCTCTTCCTCGCCACGTTGGATCTGACCTACGTAGGACTCGGCATCGTCGTGAATCGCGGCACAATCAACCTCGATCACTCCGAGATCAGAGTCGGCTTCGACGCCTATCTCAATCTCAGCGATGACTCCGGCGAAGACGAGGCCCGTCGCGTCGGATTCGGAGACCTCAATAGCGCCGGCGACTTCGAGGGCGGTCTTCGCATCGGCATGGACGGCGGCGTAACCTTCCACGAAGCGTCGCACATCTCCGTCATCGAGGACGAGCGCATCGACCTTGCCGCGCTCAGTATCAGTATCGCACGGCTCAGCGTGAAGCCGGATCCGTTTGCCTTCGTGTTCAACGGCGGCTTCGAGCTCGGTCTCGACGCGGTTTCCGGCGGCATCAATTTCGAGGGGCTCGAGGTCACGCTCGACGGATCTGTCTCAGGTCTCTCGGACGCGATCACTGGGGGCGAGCTCGACATCATCGACGTCGTAAAAGTGCAGGTCGACGAGGTCGAATGGAGCGGCGGCTCGGGAGACGACTCGGGCGAAGCCGGACCTCACACGATCTCCTTCGATAAGGGCACCATCGCCGGCTCGGGCGAGGCCCGGACGTTCGGCCACGAGAAAGACGGTAATGTCGTCGAAGTGGAGAGCTTCTTCCGGCTAAGAGGCGCCCAGGTCTACGTGGGCGGAGGGGAGTCGTCGATTCTTCAGGGGGGCTTCGAGGAGCTTACGGTCTATCAGCCCGTTGGCGGGGGCCGGCGGAACTTCGTTTTGCAGGACGCGACGCTCGAAGTGAACAGCGGCGCCGTGAAGCTCAGCGTGGATGCTGCGTTCCAGGACGCACGGTTCATGCTCGCCGGCGCCGTCGAGCTCGAGACCATCTCAGGGGCCGGCGTCGGTGTCGTCGGGACACGAGACGGGAAGCCGTCGATGGGGGTTTTTCTCGCGGTGAGCGGGCTGAATATCCAGATCGGGCCCGTAACCGTGGATGAGCTCGGAGGGGGGTTCTTCGTCAATCCGGCGGACGGAGACATGGCCCTCGTTCGCTCGGTGGCGGGCTTCGAAACGGAGGAGGTGGACGCCAAGGTAGCGGAGTATCGCCCCTCAGGTGATTCGAGCTCCTTCGCGGTGATGGTGCTGGGCGGGTTATACGTCGGCGACGAGTCGCTGATTTCTGGGCGGGCTCTCATCGCCGTGACCGAAAACCTGTTCAGGCTCGACGCCGAGGTCTCCTTTGCCGGTGGGATTCTGGAGGGCGCAGCCTACCTCGTTGCGAGCTGGGATCCTCTCTACACCGAGGGGGCCGTGAACATCGACGTCAATCTGGCCGGGCTCGTGACCGGCGGCGCGGACATCGACTTCTACGCCTACGGTGGCGGAGTCTGGGGATTCAGCGGCAACGTCAAGCTCTCGGTCCTGGGCTTCATCTCGGCCAACAGCACCCTGTTCGCCGGAAGCCCCGGCTTCTTCTTCGAAACCAGTGTCTCCCTGGAGATAGACCTCGCCATCCTCTCCGGCAAGCTCGAGGTCGGGGGCATGTTCTGGTACCACGCGACGCCCGACCCCCCGACCTTCGGCGCTTACGCGGAGATCGTAGCGAGCGCGAGCTTCCTCAAGGGGCTCGTAGCGGCCGAGGTGGGCATGGAAGGGGCCCTCATCAAGGCCGAGGACTTCATCTTCTACCAGGTCGGCACCTTCAAGCTCAAGCTGCTATGGACGACGGTCTTCGACGGAAGCATGTGGGTGGCCGCAACCTCTTCGGGCTTCGAAGGAGGGAAAGGCCGCAACGCGGAATACGAGGGCATCATGGAAGATGCCCGCAACATGGCCGACGACATGCTCGAGCAGAAGGAGGAGCTCGAGGAGAAGCTGCGGGAGGCGCGACTCGCCATGCTCCGGCTGAGCGAGGAGCAACGCGAAGCCGCCGGGACGGCGCTGTTATCCACCGCGGACTTCACCGGGGCGTTCGTTCGCGAAGCGTTCGAGCGTATCGAGGTCGATCGTTGGCGGGACTACCCCGAGCCGTGGGGTGGGCTGCCGCCGCCGATGGAGCTCATCTACGCCCGCATCAACGAGCAGGCGGAGCTTCACGACCGCAGGCAGGAGCTCGAGTCGCGGGAGAGGGCTCTCGAGGCGAGGATCGAGGCGCTCGAGGTGCTGCATAACGATGTTGTTGCGCGCATCGAGGACTACGAGGACATCCTCGTGCAGCCGCTGCCCAACGTGCGGGATCTCGGGCGACTCGGAAATCCGTTCCGGGAGTTCACCGAAGCCGAGGTGGAGGGTGAAGAGGGCCCGCAGACCGTCGTGTCCGGTGTGCGCTTCAGCGAGCGAGAAGCCGAGCGCCGCCGCGAGAGCTTCGGTGACGTCGTCGAGGACTTTGCGGAGTACCAGGAGGCGTTCATCGAGCAGGCCGGCGTCATCGACGGGCGGCTTCAGCAGCTCGACGAGCTCCTCTATCGCACCGACATGAGTCTCCGAGATCTGGCGGAGGAGTACGCCGGTACATATGAAGAGATGGGAAGCTATGTGGAGGACTTCGTCGGCTATCAGAGCGCCGCAGCGCGGGAGGCGGAGGAGAGCCTCGAGGTCATCGAACGGGGGGTCACGGCCACCGAGGTGCGCGACGTCCTCAACCAGAAGGCCACGCGATTCTCGCCGGTTCCCGGGTTCGGTGACGGCGATCGCTCGGATCTTTCGAGATGGAACCGGCGAAGGCTCGCCCTCATAAACACGCTGCTCGAGGCAGGCGGCGCCGAGGAGTCCCATGATCCAGGTGACGCCCTCGACGGGGTGCCACCGCAGAACGCGTTCGTCGTTTTCGGGCTCGAGCTGTGGTGGGAGATCCCGCGGGAGGGGTTCCGTGCCGTCTCCGAGGATGCGCCCGAAAACGCTCGGGCCGCCATCTATGACTACGGCGAGCGGGCCGGCGAGTTCCGCTCCTCGTGGGCCGAGGCTACCGCCGCACTCGACCGCGTGTACAATCGGAAGGCCCGCCTCTACGGAGTACTCTACGAGGTCTACGACCAGCTTGCCGAGTACGGCTCCGGTATGATCGGCATCGGCCCGCTCGGAGACGCAACCGGGTTCGACGGCCTCGCTGCGAACGGGCTCGCGTTCCGGACCGATGCCGTCTCAGACGCGGTCCTCGGCGAGGCCGTGGCACCGCCGGCCGGCACCGGCCTCCCCGAGCCGGGTGTCGTGGGTCCGCTCTCGCCGCTCGGGACCGGCGACGGGCCGCGGGTGCCCCTCGGCCCGCAGGTGCCCCTCGGCCCGCAGGTGCCCCTCGGCCCGCGCAACGGTGCCAACGAACGGACGCGAACGAGGGCCGAAGTCGTGCTTGCTCAGTTCACCGGCGGTGGACCGACCGTCACGACCGAATCCGAGGATGCCTTCTCGGATATAGAGCTTGGCTCCGGCGAGGGCGGACTCGAAATACCGGACTCGGGCGCTCTCGACCGTGACCTCGGTGACGAAATCGGTCCTGAGCTTCCCACCGAATACGTGCCGGTTCGCAAATACTTCGGTTTCAAGCGGGCGGAAACCTACCCCTATCTCGGGGCTCCACGCGTGCGGGAGGTCGACGGCCGCGTAAGCAGCAACTCGCCCGGCATCGCCCACCTTTTCGTGACGGTCGAGGCCGAGCACGAGATAGGAGTCGTCGAGTACGCGTACCGGCTCACGCCGCTCGCCGATCGCGAAGCCACAGGCTCTGCCTCGCCCGGATCAACGGGTGATCCCACTGTCACGACCGGCGGAGACGGTCTCGACAGCGTCGGTGGCGGTGGGCTGTCGGGATCGATCGGCACCGACCCGGGATTCGCGCGCCTGTGGAGCTCCGCCTCCGTGGACGATCGCCCGGAGCTTCGCGTCAGCTGGCCCTGGTTCTCGATCGGCTCGCGAAACGAGCTCCACGAGATTCTCTTCGAGCGTCTCGTCCGTAGCTCCGACGACGACGAGGGTCCCCACCGTTACACGCTCGCGCTTCGCACCCGCGGCGCCGGCGGTCGAGCCATCGTGCGCCGGGTGCCGATTCAGGTCGAGTTTTTCGACGGCAGCCTCAAGGTACACCACATCGACGATTCGGATGCGACGCCGCCGACGGCTCCGGCGGTGGAGGTCGACCCCTACGTCACCCGGATCGATCGCGTCTACGCCTCCTGGGAAGCCTCGGACTTCGAGTCCGGGATACAGTCCTACGAGTACGCGATCGGCACCTTCGACCCCGAAGCTGCGGAGGAGACTACCGCGAGTGGTGCGCCCGCGCGTGACGTCCTCGACTGGACCGGAGCAGCCAGGCGAACCGAGGTCAACATCCGCGGACTCACCCTCGAGCAGGGTGAGCGGTACGTGGTGAGCGTGCGGGCGACGAACGGCGTCGGTCGCACCGCCGTGGGGACCTCCTCGCCTTTCCTCGTCGACACGACAGCACCGGTCGGCCTCGAGATCGCCGAGGTATCCCAGCGAAGCGCAGGCGAGCACGCGAATACCCTCGAGTTCGCCTTCGAGCCGGCGAGCGACCCGGAAGCCGGTGTGCTCAAGCATGAGATTGCCGTCGGAACGGGCGAGCTTCGGTCCGATCTCGTTGAGTGGACCGAGATGGAGGCACGATCAGGCTACGTCGTCGACGTCCCCGCCGAAGCCGGATCGTCGATTTACTTCTCCGTCCGGGCCATCAACAACGCAGGCGGCGTCGCCGAGGAGAGCCACGAGCTCGTCTTCACCTACGACGATTCAACGCCGCCAACGGATCCGAACCCCCGAACGCGACCGCGACTGTTCAGCTCGGACACCGAGACGCTGTCGCTTCTGTGGGGCCCGCCTGAGGATCCGGAGTCCGGCGTCGTTATGGTCGAGTACGGCCTCGGCTCGAGTACGGAGGTCGCGAATGTCGTCTCCTTTACGCCCACCGAGCGCCACGCTCCGCCGGTCGTCGTGGGGGCACCCCTCTCCGGGGACGGAGCGGGTGACGGCGTGCCCGGCTTCGACGGCCCGTCTCCATCGGAAGTATCCGGTCGGGTGGACCTCGAGGGGCTCCGGCTTGCCGACGGTCGTGACTACTACGGTCTCGTTCGCGTCACCAACGGCGCAGGAAGGTCGGTGATCTACGCAAGCGAGCCACTCACGATCGATCTCACCGGCCCCACCGGCGTGACGGTGGATGCGCCGGCGCAGATCGACTCCACGGAGCGCTTTTCGTTCGAGCTCGAAGCCGCGGACGCCGAAAGCGGGGTCCGGCACTTCTCCTACGTCATCGGATTGGTCGGCCGGGTAAGCCAGGTACGCGAGGGACCGGCGCGACTCGCCGGGTGGGTTTCCGACGGTGTGTTCTCGGGCTCGATCGAGGGCGCCGCCCCGGCACCGGAGCCCGCGGTCGAGCCGGAGATCGACGTGCCGCCGATCGAAGGGCCGGACCCCTTCGAGACAGGCGAGGTCGACATCGTGTACCGAAGCGGAGCCACCGAGTTCGAGGGCGCTCCGCCCTCCCGGATAGACGTTGACGTTGAGGCAGTACTCGATCGCGGCGTGCTGCGCAGAAACGGTCGATATGCGTTGAAGGTTATCGTGACCAACGGGGCCGGCGTCGCAACGGCCAGCAACATCGTCTACATCGAGGTCGCGCCGAGCGCGATTCAGCAGTGGTTCCGTGATCTGTTTGGAGGCTGACAATGAGAGCTACCCGTCCCTTAGAGAAGCGGAACGTGCGACGGCGGAGCCGTGCCAACTCACAGGTGCCCCGGGCCACGATCGTCGCTCTGTTTGCGCTCACTCTCACGGTGTCGGGGCTCACGTCGCTCTCAGCCCAGGACGCACCGGCGGTATTCGTGCTTCCCGCCGGGAACACCGTAGAGATCATCCTCGGCGATGTCCCGCGAGAAGTCGAAGCCTTCACTGTCTCACGCATCGGACCGGATGATGAGGCGTACACTCCGATAACGCCTGAGCCGGTCGCTCCGGTTGCAGATCCGCGCCGCGCTCGAGAGCTCATGGGTAACGACTTCCCGTGGATCGCACGACGAGTGGGTTCGGTAGATCCCGACGCGGTGTACCGAAAGCTCCTCGTCGACGATAACCTCGCCGTTCCGCTCTCCCTCGTGAGTCCCGGTTTGCGGAACGCCATGGGCCTCGGTTTCAGCGATCCCACGGTGCGAACGGGGGAGACCTATCGGTATCGGATCGCACTCATCGACTACCGCGGGGAAACCCTCGACACCGTGCAGGAGGAAGTGACGGCGGGCCCCCCGGCTTCACCCGAGGCGCCGCAGGACGTGAGCGCGGAGGCGGGAGACCGCGAAGTCGTCGTTCGGTGGGAGTACCCGGTGTATCGCGGAGGGACCTCCGACACTGCGGTCGGCTTTCTCGTCTATCGCCGTTCGGGAGACCAACGACGGCTGGTGAGTGAAGCCCCCGTGCTCCGGATCGAGGGCTATCTGACCTTCATCGACCGGGAAGTCGAGGAGGGCGTCGAGTACCGCTACGAGGTGGAGACCGTCACCATGGTCGAGGCACGTAGCGAGGCGGCGGTGAGCAACGCCGTCACTCCGACCGACAGTCGTGTTCCGCTCGTCCCGGAGGACCTTACCGCCTCCGAGCAGGGAGAAGCCGTGCGCCTGGTCTGGCGGATCTCGCCGGAGCCCGATGTTGCGGGGTACAACGTGTTTCGCTCATCGCGCCTGAAGGGAGATTTCGAGCAGATAAACGAAGAGCTTGTCTCCGTGGGCCAGCCGAGCTACGTGGACGCCGACGTCTCCGGTGGCGACCCGTACTACTACCGCGTGAGCGCTCTGGATACCGCGGGGAACGAGAGCCCGCAGTCAGGGGTGGCCGTCCTGACACCCGCCGACGACACGCCTCCGGGCGCCCTTGCCGGGGTCGAGCTGCGGGTGGAGGACGAGTCCCGCGCAGTCACGCTGACCTGGCCTGCCGCCGGGGAGGAGGATCTCGAAGGCTATTTCATCTATCGCGGCGAGACCCGGGACGAGCTCGTGCGGCTTCAGGCGCGGCCCCTCACGCCGAGCGATGAGCCGACGTTCACCGATGCCGGCTTCGAGGACCGGGGACTTCGCCCCGGTGCCTCCCTGGTCTACGCCGTAGCTGCCGTGGATTCCTCGTTCAATGTGGGCCCGAAGGCCTTTGCCGAGGCCGAGATCCCCGACAACGACCCTCCGCCGGCGCCCTACTCCCTGTCGGCGAGACCGTCGGACGACGGCGGTGTGGTCCTCAGGTGGCACGGCACGACCGTTACGGATCTCGAGGGCCACCGCATATACCGAAGGACTGCTGACGGTGCCTCCGACGATTTCGAGCTCGTCCACATCGCGCCGGCGGGTTCCGCGATGTGGGAGGACGCGGAGGTCGACCGGGGACAACCGTACGCCTATCGCCTGACCCATGTGGACGAGGCCGGAAACGAGAGCAAACCCAGCAACGAGGCCGAGCTCGTACCTACCGACCTGAGGGCGCCCTCCGCGCCCGGCGGCGTCCGTACGGAGGAAGCGGAGCGGGGCGGCGTCATCGTCTCCTGGGAAACTCCCGGGGAGGGGGACGTACTCGGATACAGGGTGTACCGTGCGCCCTATCCCGGCGGCCCTCGCAGGGAAATCACCGAGGAGCCCGTCGCCGATACCGAATACGAAGACCGCTCGGGTCGCCTGGCTAACCACTACAGCGTCTCGGCTGTCGATACTTCGGGAAACGAGGGGCCGCCTCAGCCTCAAGAGACCGTCGATGACGAGTGAACGCAGCCGGGCAATGCAGCTTCGACTCTCGGTCGTGCCTGTGCTGATTGCCCTGCTCGCCGCTCCGCCCGGTGCGTTCGGGCAGGAATCAGACGGAGACGGCACGGGCGGCGTCCGGATCGTGCGAACGCTCCCCGAAACGGGTGAGAACACGACACGTGCCACCTGGACACCTCCGCGGCCGACGCCGGCGCAGACCGTCCTCCGGGCCGAACCGCCGACTGAGCTCTCCGGACGGATTGCGGTCGGGAGCACCGGTGGTATCGATCCCGAAGGTGAGCAACAGTTCGGTATGGCTGCCGACTCACGGCTGTCCCTTGTGCAGCCGCTCGGCGCGGACGCGGCCATGGAGATCGAGGGAGAGGCTAAGCGTCACGTATCGATCCGTGAAACGCGCGAGCTGTACGGTGGAGGCATCGCTGTGACCGCCGAGCGGGCAGATGTCGGCATCGACGGACAGTACGAGCTCAGCGAGACCGGGGGCGAGGAGGTCGACGAAGATGTCGAAGGAATGAGCGTCGGGCTCGAGACGGAGCTCGCCTACCTCGAGACGCTTCCGATCACGCTCGGCGGATCGTACGCCTATGATTCCGCCCACGAGAACGACACCCGAGTCGAGTCCCGGCAGGAGCTCCGTGGTGAAGTGGCGGCCGAAGGCACCGTGGGGGAGAGCGACGTCAGTGCGTCGGTGCGTGCAGAGCAACTCACGGACGATGAGGACGACCTGGAGATCACGAACACCGGCGCCGCGCTTGCGACGACCCTGCCGCTGTCGGATGTCTTCTCGCTTCGTCCCGACATAGCGGCGAGCTACTCCGACACCGTCTACACGGAGGAGTCGAGCTCCCTCGAGACCGTGAGCCTCGACGCACGCCTCGGTTTTCTTTTCCCGCTCAGCGAAGAGCTCCTGCTTCGAGTGGTACCGGGAAGCGTGAACCGCTGGAACAGTCAGGCCGGGGAGGTGCCCGAGGGCGAGGAGGCGGACGACTACGAGCTCACCCTGTCCGCCCTCGCCAGGGCGGAGTACCGTGATGAGGAAGGGCCCAGCGCGGATGGTGAGTACGAGGTGCTCGATGTCGTTGAGGGCGGCCGAACCCATCGCGCGACTACATCGGTAGGCTGGGATGCGCCCGAAGAGGAGGCCGCAACGCTCGACTCTGTCTCCGCCCGGGGGCGCCTCGTGTTCGTCAACGACGATGAAGACAGTGCACGAACCCGGGACCATTCGTGGAGAGCGTCCGTGCGGTTGATTCCCGTCACTTCGATGCGAATCGAGTCCGGCTACGACGGGTCATACCTGACCGAGGATACGGAAACGCTGACCCACACCGGCAGTCTCGACTACAGCCACGCCCCTTCAGATGCGTTCTCGTACGGTGGGGATGCCGAGCTCACCGCGACGCTTCGTTTCGAGGAACCGGATGAGCTGGAGCAGACCTACGGCTCCGAGGCGGAGATTGCGCCGCGAATCGGAGGCGGACGACCGGCGTTGAGCGTGCGTGAGGAGCTCGAGATCATTCGAGGGGCTGGCCCCGACGAGTATCTTTCTACCCTCTCCCCCGGCCTTTCCGTGCCCCTCGGCCGCCCTGTTCAGCTTCGATACGGGTTCGCATGGGAGTGGTACCGCACCGACCGCCGGGTCGAGAATTCCTACTCACACACCGCGGGCGCGAGCGTGGGCGTGGGCTCGCTCTCCTCTACCACGGAGTACCGGTACTCGCACGGCGACCGCAGGGAGCGGCACGATCTTTCGAGCGGTATTCAAGTGCGTTTCGGGGACGGATACAGCGTCGAAGGTGATGTCGAGTGGAGTCGCTACCGTGGGAACGGAGAGCTCCGAACACCTGTGGTCAGTACGATCCTCCTCGCACGGTCGTTTTAGAGTTCCGCGCCCTGGCTCTCGACCTGGGGGCGCGGCGCAGGGTGACTGGGGGGCGGTCCTTAATGTCCAAGGCACGATTAGTGAGCATAATGAGCCGCGTGGCGCGTCGACTCGTCGATCTCACCGCCTCTACAGTCTACTACAGAGCAGCGGTATACGCGCGAGGTATCGAGTCGTCGGCACCGGCTCGCTGCGACAGACTATTGAGCTCCTCGTCCACCGGGACAATCTGCACGAAGCCCGCCGCATCATGAACGAGACGAAACCCTCCTGACCCGGAGCGTGCCCGGGTGCAGCGAAGCCAACAAACGCGCCGACTTCGCCGGCATCGACCGCCGGCGATTATCTTGAGTGTCTGGACCTAAGGTCCCACGATCCGCGATCATACATTCCAGGGAGTAATGTTCATGGACGGGCGCACGCGAGCGAACATCAAACCGGGGCACTGAACCGCCTCGGGATTTCCGGAGAAACAATAGCTGGAGTTGTTGCTCCCATTGTAGTGGTGCAAGGCTCCGTGAAACCGTTACAGAGGCGCCTGGGTTAGATACCTTCCGAGGGATCACTGGCCGTGGCGGTGACCCGCCCCCGCCACGGTCCCCGCTGGACGACCCGCAATCGCCCGGCGGCGAAGAGTTCCTCCAGCGCCTCCTCGATCTCCTCTCGCCGCCAGGTGCCGAGCAGTCCGAATACCGGCTCCCGTCCCGGATGCCACGGCACCGAGGCTGTCCGTGCTGTCCCTGGCAAAACCGCCGCGGCTTGGGCCGGGGTGTACCGACGCCGCCTCCGAGAGAGCCAGTTGACATTTGCCTGCACCACTGGCGATTCCGCACGCGCCACCCCGTTGCACACATCGCACCCCGGGCATACCTCCAGGTGAGCCCCCAGCGCCTCGACCAGTACGTCACGTCGGCAGCGGTCGCCGGAGAGAAACGCGCCCCACCTTGTTCCCGTCGTTCCCGCGGTGGCGGTTATTTCCGACGCACTCGCCAGCACGATCGCCCGAGCAGGCTCGCCGTCTCGCCCCGCGCGTCCCGACTCCTGGAGATAGCTCTCCACGGTCGGCGGCAGGTCCCGATGAATGACGGAAACTATCATTTTGTGATCGACGCCCATAGCGTCGGTTTTGCTTGGGTTACGGTTTTCGGCGTTCCAGAGCTATCGCGAATATCCCGCCCGCTGCGGCGCGGACGAGCGCACTATGCCGAGGCCGGGTCGGGCGGACTCGCGCCAGGCAACTCCGGGACGAGATAGTCCATTATCGACCAGAGATGGGTGCTGAGGTTTTCGACAGGCGAGCCCATGAGCCCCAGCGTTGAGCTCCTCAAGCTGCCCTACTCGTAGTGCGTCCACATCCGCAGCACCTTGACGATCCTTTCTTCCTCCATCACTTCGTAGACCAGGCGATGCTGAATGTTGATTCGGCGTGAGAAGGCTCCCGAGAGATTTCCGACCAGCTTCTCGAATCGCGGCGGCGACTGATAGGGGTCGTGTGCGATCAGTTCCAGGAGTTCTTCGGCCTTCGGTCTGAGGCCGGCTGCGGAAAGCTTTTTCGCGTCCTTCTGGGCCTGTTTTGAGAACAGAAGCTTGTAGTTCCGGCTACCACTCAAGTGACTCGTCCATTTCGGAAGAAGGGGTGCTCATCCCATCGCGAATGGACTCGGTCATCCCGGGTATCGAATTGAGGAACAAGGTTTCTTCGATCGCTCTCCAGTCATCCTCGGAAACGAGAACAGCAGACCCCTTTTTCCCGGTTATGAGCAGAGGCTCATGTTCCTCGTTGACCTGCTCGATAAAGCGAAACAGATTTTGCCGGGCGTTGGTGACACTAGTTGAGCCCATATGACCTCCTGTACGTAATAATGTACATTAAAGGAGCCAGGGTCTGCAAGCCGGCGACACTGAACCGTCCCGGGTTTTCCGAAGAGCTGCATCTGCGAATACCGGCGTAGATTCCTCGGACAGTGGAACGCGGACCCTTTGCTTTCAACGGCGCTCATGCGCTCAGCCCCGTTTTCCACGGCCCATAGAGTCGGTTCGAATTTGCGTTGCGCCGGAGGACGGGGCATCGGCTCAGCAAGGACGAAGTATCCTCTCTATTGAGAATGATGGCCGGCTATGGTCATTCCCGTAACACTTCGGTTTCATTACTCATAGCCTCATCGCATCGAAAAATGCTTGACAGGGGTAGGAGAAGGGCTAGCATGAAATAGTCAGATTACGGTAAGTTAGTTGACACGCCGAGCTCCGGTGGTTGCGAACGACGTGTAGAACTCAAGCCTTTCTTGAAGATAAGTCTCTTTAGGAAAGAGAATTGCGTATGAGAGAGTTGTTTCTGCTCGTTATCCCTTTCCCACTTCTTTTGGGATTCTTGTCCTGCTCACCGGATCCTACGTCCCCTGATTCTGATCCAGAACCCTCCTGCCCGGCGGAGATGGTACTCATTCCGGCGAATCCGAATCTCGGGATAGACGTCCCCTTCTGCATCGACGAGTATGAAGCATCCCGTCCGGATGCGACCGAAACGGATCAGGGTGTCGATACCTCGATGGCGCTCTCCCTGGCTGGAGTCATACCCTGGCATGTAAATCCCATGAGCTCCGATGCACTGGACCAGATGAGGGACGCGGCTGGAGCTGCGGGCAAGCGACTTTGCACCGCAGCTGAATGGACTGCCGCCTGCTCCGGTAACAGCGGTTTGACTTATGCCTACGGAAACGTCTTCGATCCGCTTGCCTGCAACTGTGTCGACAGCTTCTGCGCGGAATACTGCGCCGACAACGGTATCGCACCCGTGGACTGTTCTACGGATGCGAACTGCGGTTACACGTATTCCTGCTTTTTCGTAGTACCGACCGGGGATTTCGAAGATTGCAGATCCGGTCAAGGTGTCTTCGACCTGAACGGGAACGTGTGGGAAGTCGTTCTCTCGTCGATCGACCCACGCGGGTACGAGATCCGCGGAGGAGGATTCAACGACGCCGGTGCCGCCGGGAGGCTCCAATGCGACTTCAACGCGGACTGGAGTAACCTCTACGCCGGCTTCCGCTGCTGCAGGGACCCCGATTGAGGAATCCCGACATCTGGCCCTGTGTTCGATCAGTAGGGAAATTGCCCATGTCCGCGGCCGTTGAGGACCCCGACACCAGAGTGTCTTCTTCCCGGATATTTGGCCCGAATTTCACGGTTTGCTTCAGGCGACGCGGGACGGTGAAAAAAGGCGCGTGATTTGGCGGCGGCAAAGCATTAACCTCTCCAGACGGGACGGTCACCATGTCGCTTACCCGCCCGTCCCTGATGGAAGCTCGTTATCAGTCAAACCGCGGGGAGCCCACGGCACACCTGCTGGCCGCGATCGATCCTATCCTCGAGCTTTCCGTCGAGCTTCCCAGGTCTGTCGGGCACGGAGAAATCCGCATTAAGCAATTGAGCGACGACTTCGGAGCCGGAGAGCTCGATATTCTCGGGGCTTATGATGACTGCACGTTGGAGTTCGCCCAACCGACTCCAGTCTTTATCCGATCAATCTGCCGCCGCCGTGAATCCACTGGCGAGAACCCGCGAGTGCTTTCCGAAAACCGGTGCGATGACACCATCGCAGCCGGTGAGGACGTATGTGTTACTCCAGACACGGGGAGCGAGAACGATACGGTCAACCCGCTTCCGGTGAACGACGTCCATGTTTCGTCGACTCAGTCGATGCACATGCCGGTGACCGTGAGTATCAACGCAGTCGGCTTGTTGAATTGTGCCGCTCCGCGCCGAAGCCGGGTCGTGCGCACCGCAGGTAACGAAATCCCGGAAACGCTGTTGGCATTCCGGGGCGCAATAGTAAGCTGTAGCCGCGAAAAAGCGCGGCGCTACCGCCCGTGGCCGGGCGTGCCCCGGCAAGGAGGTTTACCATGAGAAAGAAGTTGCTCGTGTCCGCGACGCTTGTGGTAGTTGCAGCGCTCGTATTCACCGCTTGCGAGGGCCCGGCGGGACCCCGGGGGGCGGAAGGTCCTGCTGGTAGCCCGAACGTACAGACGGTGCTCTTCGCGTACCTTAGCTCAAGTCAGACTATTGAATCTGGGTCAAATTCGACCGTTGTGTTTGACACTGTCGTCGTCGACGAGCTCAATGGGTATGACCCTTCGACAGGTCTCTACACTGTGCAGGCGGATGGGGACTATAGTGTCGCGTTCACGATAGACTGGCGCGATACTTTCGCGGACGGGGACACCATCGTTTACGTAATCGACGTGGACACCGCACTATTCGTAGCAGTCGACCTGACTTCTGGCGGTGGGAGCGAGGGCTACAGCCTAAGCACGAGCATTCCCAACCTGAGTGCCGGCGAAATAATTGAGGTACGCGTTGGTCACGATAGCGTTGATACCAGAGATATTTACGGAAGCTACCGTCCGGAAACGCAACTGGCGATTGTCCGGCTCGAATAGCGTACCGACGACTCACTGCTGGAACAATCTACTGCGTGAGCGTTTCTCACGCAGGCTCCGGTGTCGAGGTAAAACCGCTTTACATCCGGCCGCCGAATCGGGGTCTCTGTCTGCCGAGGCTGATGCTGCGGGTTCCCGGGGGTCTGGAAAGGCCAGGAGAACGACGACGCCAGCGCTGTGAGGACCCGCCGCTGCGAATGCTTACCCAACAGCGTCAGCCTGCGTGGTGAGACGACTCCGCCACGGTCCACGCTTGATAATGCGCAGCCGCCCGGCGGCGCGGAGCTCCTCCAATGCCTCCTCGATCTCATCCCGCCGCCAGGCGTGGAGTAGCCCGTACACCGGCTCCCGCCCCGGGTGCCACGGGACCGGCGCCGACCGCGCCGTTCCGGCAAGTACAGCGGCGGCCTGACCCGGCGAATACCGGCGCCGCCGTCGCGAGAGCCAGTGTGAGACCGTCTCCGCTACCGGCGATTCCGCCCGCGCCACCCCGTCACACACATCACAGCCGGAGCACGCCTCGATGTGTGCCCCCAACGCCTCGACGAGGATTTCGCGTCGGCAGCGCTCGCCAGAGAGAAACGTGCCCCACCGCGTTGCCTTCGTTCCCGCCACGGCCGCCATTTCCGACGGCCCTGCCAGGACGATCGCCTGCGCCGGCCCGCCGTCGCGGCCCGCACGCCCGGACTCCTGTAAGTAGGCCTCTACCGAGTCCGGCAGGTCACGATGAATGACGGAAACTATGATTTTGTGATCGATGCCCATAGCGTCAGTTTTGCTTAGGTTACGGTTTTTCGGCGTTCGACAGCTATGGCGAATATCCCGCCTGCCCAGAGCAGACAAGCGCACTATGCCGAGGACGAAGCCTGGCCGTGGCGGCCGGACTCACGCAGAGCAGTCTCCGGAGAAGCCGGGGCGGTTCACACTCGATCTCCAGCGAAAACCTCAGCTGCTCTTCATGATACGATTCCCGATGAGCCCGTCGCAGGGGGAGGAGACTTGGCCCGCTCTTCGGTTGGAAGCCGTCACCGCCCTCAAATGGGGCTTGAACCTCGTGCCCGGGAGGATTGAAGCGGGGGTTAGCCGAATCTCCGTAGTCCCAGGACCGTCATCAGCCCATCTTCGACTTCTTCGAACGATGTTCTCTTGAGTTTCCCGACCCTCTCGATCAGTCTGAATCGATCAACGCTTGATATCTGTGAAGTTACCACTACCGAATCTTTCGACAGGCTCGTTTCCTTTTTTCCGAAAAACACGTTCCCGGGGGCTTCTGCCAACAGCAAGTTCGTCGAGAATGGCAAGACGACGATCGTCCTGATGCTGCTCTTGTTGAAAGCATCATCCTGCACGACCAATACGGGGCGTTGGAACCCCGGCTCACTCCCAGAGGGAACCCCGAAGTCCGCCCACCAGATTTCACCACGAGTCATTTCGTGTCAATTCCCTCAGAGACTCCAGTCCCCCGTTTGAAATGTCCCCGAACTCATCTGAGGTGGTCTCCGAATAGACTCTGTTTAGTCGTTCAGTGATATTCTCACGCCTGTGGCGTTCAAGAAACTCTTTGAGAGCCTTCGCGAATAGCTGACTCCGGGGGATGCCCATTGCCTGAGCGGTCTTTTCGGCTTCTTCGTACAGTCGATCGGGCAGAGACACTGCAGTCTTCATGTTCGAAGTATAACCGCAGTATAACCGCTTGTCAAACATTCCTTCACTCCGCGATTCGTGCCGACCGCCTTCTGCGATGGGCCCGGGGACTACATGAGATCATCCGCCCCCGCCACGGCCCGCGCCGGATAACCCGCAGCCGCCCGACGGCCCTGAGCTCTTCGAGCGCCTCCTCGATCTCCTCCCGGCGCCAGGTGCCGAGGAGCCCGAACACCGGCTCCCGCCCCGGATGCCACGGCACCGGCACCGTACGCGCGGTT